>NZ_JBEXKG010000106.1:0-28045 GCF_040609555.1 Streptomyces sp. NPDC004658 | reverse complement strand
TTACATTCCGAACCCGGAAGCTAAGCCTCACAGCGCCGATGGTACTGCAGGGGGGACCCTGTGGGAGAGTAGGACGCCGCCGAACAATTTTTGAGGAGACCCCCGCACTTCGGTGCGGGGGTTTTCTGCGTTTAGGGTGATCCCATGCGTTATGACCTCGTCATCTTCGACAACGACGGTGTCCTCGTGGACAGCGAGCCCATATCCAACAGGCTCCTGGCCGCCTATCTGACCGAGCTGGGGCACCCCACCTCGTACGAGGACTCCATTCGCGACTACATGGGGTCGGCGATGCACCGGATCCACGACCTGGTCCTGGAGCGGACGGGAAAGCGGCTGCCGGTGGATTTCGACGAGGTCTTCCACGCCCGGGTGTTCGCCGCCTTCGAGCGGGAGTTGCGGCCCGTGCCCGGTGTGACCGGCGTACTGGAGAAGCTGTCGGCGGACGGAGTGCCGTACTGCGTGGCTTCTTCGGGGAGCCACGCGCGGATCCGGGTGGGGCATCGGACGACCGGGCTCGACCGGTGGTTCCCCGAGGAGCGCGTCTTCAGTTCGGAGGATGTCGGGCGGGGCAAGCCGGCGCCGGATCTGTTCCGTCACGCGGCCGAGCGGATGGGCGTGGCGCCCGAGCGGTGCGTGGTCGTGGAGGACTCCCCGCTGGGCGTACAGGCGGCTGTGGCGGCCGGTATGGACGTGTACGGGTTCATCGCGATGACGCCGGCGGAGCGGCTCGCCGGTGCCGGTCAACTCTTCTCCCGCATGGACCAGTTGCCCGACCTGCTGGTATGACCCCGGTCGGCCGGGCGGGCTGACATATGTCATGCGGAGCTCCGGACGATCGTTTCTACTGCCGGACCCGGCCCGCGGGAGAAGCTGAGGGCATGACGAAGAACACGGGGAACCAGGGCCGGAAGCCGAGCGTGCTGGACAACTTCAAGCCGCTGCTCATCGACGTGGCGCTGCCGCTCGGCTCGTACTACCTGTTCAAGGACGCCCTCGGGACGAGCACCTTCGCGGCGCTCGCCTGGAGCAGTGTCGTACCGGCGGTGCGGACGGTGTGGGGACTGGTCAGGGAGCGCCGGACCAACGCGCTGGCGGGTCTGATCCTCGTCGTGAACGTCGTGTCCCTGCTGCTGAGTTTCGTCTCGGGCGACCCGCGGCTGATGCTCGCCAAGGACAGCGGGGTCAGCAGCACGGTGGCGATCGGCATCCTGGTGTCCGTCCTGCTCGGCAAGCCGATGATGACCGCGGGCATGAAGCCCTTCGTCGTGAAGGGCGACGCTGCCAGGGAGGCCGCCTGGCAGCGGCTGATGTCGGGGGCGGCGGCCGAGTCCGCGGCCTTCCGGTCCAGGGAGCGGGTGTTCTCCGTGGTGTGGGGGCTGGCCCTGCTGGCCGAGTGCGTCGTGCGGATCGTGGGTGCCTACACCATCCCGGTGGACACGATGGTGTGGCTGGGCTCCGTCATCCTGCTCGTCACGATGGTGATCGGGTTCGTGGTCAGCGGCGGGCTGGCCGTCGGGCCGATGGAGCGGATGCTCGCGGCCGAGGTCGAGGCCGGCCGGGCGGAGCGACCCGCCGTGGCCGTCGCCGCCTGATCACCGAACCGAAGCCGGGACGAGCCGGAGCCCGGACCGAAGCTGAGCGAAATTCATCTTTGGCTGGATCTACCCAGCGGTAGCCCGGGGCCCTACTCTCGCCGCCATGACTGATGTGCTGCGGCGCGGTAGGGCCTCGCTGGCGTTCAGCTTCTTCGCCCAGGGCGTCGCCTTCGCCCTGCTGGTGACGCGCATCCCGGCCATCCAGGACCGGTACGGCGTCTCCGACGCGCTGCTGCCGGTCTTCCTGGCCGCCGTGCCGATCCTCGCCGGGGTCGGCAGCGTGAGCACCGAGCAGCTGGTGAAGCGGGTACGGCCCAGCCGGCTGCTGCGCTGGTCCCAGCCGGTGGTGCTGCTGGCACTGCTCGGCGTCGGGGCGGGCGGGCACGGACAGGTGGCCGTACTGGCCGTGGCGCTGGGCGTGTTCGGCCTGGCGGTGGGCGCGCTGGACGCGTCGATGAACATGCTCGGCGTCAGCCTCCAGCGGTCGTACGGGCGCAGCATCATGCTCGGCTTCCACGCGGTCTACAGCCTGGGCGCGATCCTGGGGGCATCGCTGGCCTGGGCGGGGGCGCACTGGCACCTCGCGCTGTGGGTGTCGTATCTGCCGGTGGTGGCCGTGCTGCTGCCGGCGGCGCTGGTGGGGAGCCGGTGGTACGTCGACGGCGAGCCGGTACCCGCTCCGGAACGGACGGCGGAGCAGGGGAGCGTCGTCTTCAAGCTGCTGCTGCCGCTGTGCCTGGTGATGATGTTCGCCTACATCGGGGACTCGACCGTCTCCAACTGGAGTGCCAAGTACCTGAAGGACGTGCTGGGCAGCTCGGAGCAGCTGGCGACCGTGCCGTACAACGTGTACATGGTGACCACGCTCGTGGGGCGGACCGTCGGGGACCTCGGCGTACGGCGGTTCGGGGCCGTGGCGGTCGTACGGCTCGGCGCGCTGGTCGCTGCCGGCGGCTTCGCGGTGGTGGCGGTGGCGCCCGGCGCGTGGGCCGGGATGCTCGGCTTCACGCTGCTGGGGCTGGGGCTGTGCGTGCTGGTGCCGCAGACGTTCGCGGCGGCGGGACGGCTGTTCCCCGGGGCCTCGGACGCGGCCGTCGCGCGGCTGAACATCTTCAACTACGTGGGTTTCCTGATCGGCGCTCCGCTGGTGGGCGCGCTCGGCGACGCGTGGAGCTATCGGTGGGCCATGCTCGTGCCGATGGTGTTGGTGCTGGTGACCCTGGGGTACGCCAGGTCGTTCGCCGCTCAACCGGACCGATACGGTGGCGGGCATGAGCGGCCGCGCACAGCTGATGTGGGACGAGGCAGTAACGGGCTATGACTTCGGTCGGAACCACCCGATGGATCCGGTCCGGCTGGAGCTGACCCGCCGGCTGGTCGGTGCCTTCGGGCTCGACCGGGAGGTGGAGGTCGTCGCGGCGAAAGCGGCCGGCGAGTCCACGCTCCGGCTGGTCCACCGGGAGGACTACATCGACGCCGTGAAGGCCGCGTCGGCCGATCCGGCGGGGGCGGACGGCGCGTACGGGCTGGGGACGGTCGACGATCCCGCGTTCGCCGGGATGCACGAGGTGTCCGCGCTGATCGCCGGGCAGTCGGTGGGGGCGGCCGAGGCGGTGTGGCGGGGGGACGCCGACCACGCCGTGAACTTCGCGGGCGGGCTGCACCACGCCATGCCGGGCGGGGCCTCGGGGTTCTGCATCTACAACGACGCGTCGCTCGCCATCGCGCGGCTGCTGGAGCTGGGGGCCGAGCGGGTCGCCTACGTGGACGTCGACGTGCACCACGGGGACGGGGTGCAGGCCGCGTTCTGGGAGGACCCGCGGGTGCTGACGATCTCGTTGCACGAGCATCCCCGTACGTTGTTCCCGCAGACCGGCTGGCCGCAGGAGACGGGCGCGGGCGCGGGTGAGGGGGCCGCGGTGAACGTGGCGCTGCCGGCCGGGACCGGGGACGCGGGCTGGGTCCGGGCCTTCCACGCCGTGGTACCGGAGCTGCTCGCGGAGTTCCGGCCCCAGGTCCTCGTCACCCAGCACGGGGCCGACACGCACTTCGAGGATCCGCTGGCGCATCTGGCGGTCTCGCTGGACGCGCAGCGGGCGGTGCAGGTGGCGTGTCACGAGCTGGCGCACGAGCACGCCGGGGGCAAGTGGGTCGCGCTGGGCGGGGGCGGGTACGCGGTGGTGGACGTCGTACCGCGGTCGTGGACGCATCTGGTGGGGATCGCGGCCGGCAAGCCGGTGGCTCCGGAGGCGGTGATCCCCGAGGCATGGCGGCAGGACGTGTTCGCCCGGACGCGGCAGTCGGGGCCCTGGCGGATGACGGACGGGTTGTGGCCGGTCTCGTGGGCGTCCTGGGAGGAGGGCTACGACCCCGCCGACCGCGTCGACCAGGCCGTGCTGGCGACCCGGCGGGCCGTGTTCCCGCTGCGCGGGCTTCTTCCCTGACGCTCGTTCCCGCCCCCGTCGGCCGGCATCGGGGGCGGACCGGTCCACCTGGCTCCGGGGGATCGCGCCGGCCCCGGCGACGGGGAGTTCTTCGCGCTACCAGGGGGAGCGGCCGTGGAGGATCTTCTGGAACAGCACGTGGTCACGCCACTCGCCGTCGATGTGCAGGTACTCGGGCGCCGTGCCGATCACCTGGAAACCGCACTTCGCCAGCACCCGTTGGGAGGCCAGGTTGGTGAGCACCGTACCGGCCTCGATCCTGTGCAGATCCAGCTGCCCCTCGGCCACCTGGCAGGCCGCCCGGACGGCCTCGGTCGCCAGGCCACGCCCTCCCCACTCCGCGTCGATCCAGTATCCGAGATGGGCGCTGCGGAAGGGCCCGAGGGCGATGCCGGACAGCGTCACCGCTCCGACCACCTCCTGCCCGGCGGTCAGCACCCACGGGAACAGGCGCCCCGCGTCCCGCTCCTCCAGCTGGCCCCGCACCCGGTCGGCCTGCCCCCGCTCGGTGAAGAACTCCTCACTCCTGCGGGGCTCCCACGGGCGCAGGTGATCGCGATTGCGCAGATAGGCCCTGCACAGCCCGCCGGAGTCCGCTTCCTCCAGGGGACGCATCAGTACATCGTGGGCGACGGTCAAGGGGAAGGTGATCACCGCCTGATCGTACGAGTCGGCGCGATCCTCGCCGTCCGCGGTCCGGCCGGCCGCCCTGTTAGGCCAACCGTGCGGACTTCCGGTGTTTCCGTCCCTTCCGCCCCCCGAATGGGCCACCATCGCATCCGTGTTGACCGCCGCCCGTCTCCGCGCGCATCTGGTGGCCGCCCGGCTGGCCGGTGCGGTGGCGACCACGCGGGAGGACAGTCTGCGGAGCTATCGGCTGTTCGCCGCCCGGGATCCACGTGTGTTGATCGGGATCGATCCCGAAGGGGCATGGGGAGTCCGGGACTTGATCGAGTTGATGGCGGAGAAGTGTGGGGTTTCGGCCGATCCCCGATACGTTTCCGGACTGGATGTGATCGATCCGGAGCGGACGCTCGCCGCGCTGGACGCCTTCGCCGCTCGGATCCGGGAGGTGGCCCGGCGTGGCGCGCCCGTCCTGCTCGGCACCGGGCACCCGCGTCCGCTGCTCGGTTTCTACGCCGGCCTTGCGGACGCGTTGTCGGCGGCGGGATGTGAGGTCCTCACCCCGGCGCAGGGTCGCTGTGTCGACATATTGACCCGGTTCGGCCTACGTACACACCGCCTCGACTACGTACGAGGGGTTGCCCTGGTGCGGGAACCGGCGAGCGGGCGCCCCGGTTGTGAGCCGGGCGCCCACAGCCACTCGCCTCTCCCGGTTCGGGTGGTGCTGGACGCCGCGGCGGAGGCCGGCGGGCCGCTGCCGGAGCTGGTCGTCGGGGACCATGGGTGGGTCTGCGGTGCTGGTCAGCTGGGGTTTGAGGCCATCGGTCTGGCCGACACGGACGATCCCGCGCTGTTCGTGGGGGAGGCCGAGGGGCGGGTGTCCGTCGCCGTTCCGGTTGATGACGCAGTGCGGTCTGCTCACTACCGGCCGCTGATCCGCTACGTACTCAATCGAGCGTGTCTGTCACAGTAGGCCGCCGATGGGTGCACCTCTTCCCCACTCGCATCACCCGCCCCTAGTCTGGGGAGTGAGCACGCAACGACGAAGAGTCACCGGAAGGGGAAGCCGGTGGCCGTCGAGTGCGGAAGGTTCAGGTGTGTCATGGGTGCAGCTGGCGAGAGGCCTCTGAACGAGGTTCAGTTCCTTACCGTGGCGGAGGTCGCCTCGGTGATGCGAGTGTCGAAGATGACCGTGTACCGCCTGGTGCACAGCGGTCATCTGCCCGCGATCCGGGTGGGACGGTCGTTCCGCGTCCCGGAGCAAGCGGTACACGAGTACCTCCGCGACAGCTATGTGGGGGTGGAGACGGCCTGATGACCACCCCTGGGTGACCCGGGGGTGCCCCCTCGATTACGACCTCGGCGCTCGGTTGGGTAGGCTAGCCCCTCGTAGGTCGTGTGGGCCCATGGCGCCCAAACAACCGAGTGATGAGAAGTGAGCGAGGGTAGTCGTGGGCTCTGTTATCAAGAAGCGGCGCAAGCGGATGGCCAAGAAGAAGCACCGCAAGCTGCTCAAGCGCACGCGCGTTCAGCGCCGTAACAAGAAGTAAGCGGCGCCGCGAGAGTGTGGCCCTGTGGCCCCCCACCCGTGCTGGTGGGGGGCCACAGGCATATACCGATGGGGGAATTTCCGCCGCCGGGCGCACCTGGGGTCATCACAGCGCAACATCGACCGGCTAGGTTGGCCGCACACGGGGAACGCGGGATACCGGTTACGCGGGAAGGAAGGCGCTGATCTTGGGACGGATCGTGCTCGTCACCGGAGTCGCCCGGCAGCTCGGCGGCCGGTTCGTACGGCGGATCCAGCGGGACCCGGAGGTCGAGCGTGTGATCGCCGTGGACGCGGTGCCGCCGGCGCACCATCTGGGCGGCGCCGACTTCATCCAGGCCGACATCCGGCAGCCGACCATCGCCCGGGTGCTGGCCGAGACCGGCGCGGACACGGTCGTCCACCTCGACGTCACGGGCACGGCCCTGGGCGGCGGCAGCCGGGCCACGGTCAAGGAGACCAACGTCATCGGCACCATGCAGCTGCTCGGCGCCTGCCAGAAGTCGCCGACCGTGCGGCGGCTGGTGGTGAAGTCCAGTACGAACGTCTACGGCTCCGCGCCCCGCGATCCGGCCGTGTTCACCGAGACCACCCCGCCCAAGTCGCTGCCCAGCGGCGGTTTCGCGAAGGACGCCGTCGAGGTGGAGGGGTACGTGCGCGGGTTCGCGCGGCGCCGGCCGGACGTCGCCGTCTGCGTGCTGCGGTTCGCCAACATCCTCGGGCCGGCCGCGGACACCCCGCTCGCCTCCTACTTCGCGCTGCCCGTCCTGCCGACCGTGTTCGGGTACGACCCGCGGTTGCAGTTCGTCCACGAGGACGACGTCATCGAGGTGCTGCGGATCGCCTCGCACGAGCCGCGCCGGGGCACCCTGAACAGCGGCACCTTCAACATCGCCGGGGACGGCGTGCTGCTGCTGTCGCAGTGCTCCCGGCGGCTCGGGCGGCCCACCGTGCCCCTGCTGCTGCCCGCGGTCACCTGGGCGGGCTCCCTGGTGCGTACGCTCGGTATGACGGACTTCTCACCGGAGCAGATCCGGCTGCTCACCCACGGGCGGGTGGTGGACACCGTCCAGATGCGCGAGACGCTGGGCTTCACGCCCCGCCACACGACGGCCGAGACCTTCGCGGACTTCGCGCGCGGCCAGGGTGCCGGGCTGCTGCCGCCGGAGACCCTGGCGGCGGCCGTCGACCGGGTCGCCGCGCTGACCGCGAAGGCGGGCGGCCACCCCCAGACGCACAGCGCCAACTGAGGAGAGCGGCAACGATGGCGGACGCCAAGGTCATTCCGTTCGACGACGACCGGTCCCGCGGAAGCGCCGCACAGCGCCAGCCGCGGCGGCGCGGCGGGGCGAGCCGGCGCGGTGCGCTCGGGGAGCCGGGCGAGCTGGGCGCGGTCCAGCCCCTGCCGGGGCGGGCGCGGGAGGAGGCTCCTGTGAGCCCCGAGGAGAAGCCGGCGGAGCCGCTGGAGGCCGGCGGCCGGGACGGCGGCCTGGAGCGGCGGGTGGCGGCCGGGCTGGCCTTTCTGCGGCGCCGGCTCACCGGGGACTACGAGGTCGACGACTTCGGCTACGACGAGGAGCTGACCGACCAGGTCCTGATGTCGCTGCTGCGGCCGGTGTACGAGAAGTACTTCCGCGTCGAGGTGAAGGGCGTCGAGAACATCCCGGCCGAGGGCGGGGCGCTGATCGTCGCCAACCACTCCGGGACGCTGCCGCTGGACGGGCTGATGATGCAGGTGGCGGTGCACGACCACCACCCGGCCGGCCGCCATCTGCGCCTGCTCGCCGCCGACCTGGTGTTCGTGCTGCCGGTGGTCAACGAGCTGGCCCGCAAGCTGGGGCACACCCTCGCCTGCGCGGAGGACGCGGAACGGCTGCTGGGGCAGGGCGAGCTGGTCGGGGTGATGCCGGAGGGCTTCAAGGGGATCGGGAAGCCGTTCAGCGAGCGGTACAAGCTCCAGCGGTTCGGCCGGGGCGGCTTCGTGTCCACGGCCCTGCGCCAGGGCGTGCCGATCGTCCCGTGCTCCATCGTCGGGGCCGAGGAGATCTACCCGATGATCGGCAACGCCAAGACGCTGGCACGGGTGCTGGGTATCCCGTACTTCCCGTTGACGCCGACGTTCCCCTGGCTCGGTCCGCTGGGTGCGATTCCGCTGCCCACGAAGTGGTCGATCCAGTTCGGTGAGCCGATCGCGACGGACGGGTATCCGCCGGAGGCCGCGGAGGACCCGATGCTGATGTTCAACCTGACCGATCAGGTGCGGGAGCAGATCCAGCACACGCTGTACAAACTGCTGGTGCAGCGGCGCTCGGTGTTCTTCTGAGTTCTGCCGGGCGGTACGGCATCTGCCGGGCTGTACGGCATCTGCCGGGCTGTACGGCATCTGCCGGGCTGTACGGCATCGAGGGCGCCCCTGCTCGGAAAGGGGCGCCCTCGATGCCGTGGCCGTACCGGCCGTGCCGCGTCAGTCAGCGTCCTCCCCGTCGATGCCCAGGCCCGGGAGCAGGTCGGGGATGAGCGGGGGGATCGTGACGTCCGGCTGGCCCGTGGGGGTCTTGCCGGCGGACGGGGACGTGGTGTCGGGCCCGGTCTTCGGCGGGTCGAGCAGGCCACCCGTGTCGCCGCCGATGAGCCCGTCGCCGCTGCTGCCGGTGGCCGGACCGCTCGGCGTGCCCGTGCCGGTGTGCTTGCCGGCGGACGGGGTGTTCCCGGCGCTGGGCGTGGTGGACCGGTGGCTGCCGGAGGAGCCGGTGGACGCCGGTCCGGAGCCGCCCGGGTGCCTGCCGTCGCCCGGCTGCGCGGGCGGCTGCGGGAGCAGGGACTGCAGTGGGGCGACCTCTTCGTCTATGGCGTCGAAGACCGAGGACACCTGCTGTTTCACGTCGCCCAGTTGCGTGGGCAGCCTGTCGCTGAGCGCGCTCCAGGCCTGGCGGTGCGACCGGGAGAACGTGGACAGCGCCTGGATGGGGCCGAGCGAGTCCGGGTCGGCCTCGTAGGCCGCGTGGAGCAGGCGGTGGCCCTCGGTGACGTCGTGCTGCATCCCGGACAGGGTGCGGCGGATCTCGCCGATGGACTCGTGGTCCAGGTGGCCGCCCCGGCCGCGCTCCAGCAGCCGCCGGGCCTCGCTGAGGCGGGTGGAAGCCTGGTCGAGGTAGGTCTGGCCGCGCTGGTCGTCGCCGTCGGTCAGGTAGTCGAGCTTGAAGTCCTCGATGCCGCGTTTCAGCCCGTACAGCGAGTCGCCGGGCAGGGCGTCGGAGCTGGCGGCGGCGACCCCGCCGAAGGCCCCGGCGGCCACGCCCACGCTGAGCCCGCCGGCCGCGAGGCCCTTGGTGAGTCTCGTGCGCGGGCGGAGCTTGCCCAGCGGGCTCGCCCGGTGTGCGCCCTTGGCGCGGTGCCCACGCTGTTCCGGCACCGACGCGTCCACCGCCCCCGTGCCCTCCTGGAGCATGGCCTCCATCGCGGCCACCAGCTGGGCCCGCTGGACGACCTTGACCTCGGGGTCGAGCTGCGGCTTGGGCAGCGCGCCGAGGCCCGCCGCCAGGGCCAGCAGTCGACCCTGCTCGGTCCGTTCCTCGGTGGTCGGCGGTGATTCCGCCGGGCTTACGGACTGCTCGGCCGCCGTGTCCTGGTCGGACTGCTCCTCCAGGGCCTGGGCGAAGGCGTTCGCCCGCCGGTGCGCCGATACGTTCGCGATCACTGGCGGCACCTCCTCTCGTCATGACGGTCGACTCCCCAGGGGGTCCTGAGGGTCGCACGCCCGCGGCACTTCCACGCGATCGGGTGATCGCGGTCGGCCGGGACGTGACCACAGGGAGCCTGTATCCCGCACAACGACTGGCGCGGCACTTGGGTTACGGACGGCGGATGACCGGATCGGAAAGGCAACGGACCGTGACGTGAGGTGAGTTGGCCGTCGCCCTGAGTCACGTGGTTCAGCGGGCGTCGTCCGGCAGCAGCCGGGCGAGGGTGCGTACGGCACGGTACTGGAGCGTCTTGATGGCGCCCTCGTTCTTGCCCATCACCCGGGCGGTCTCGGCGACCGAGAGGCCCTGGAGGAAGCGGAGCGTCACGCACTCCTGCTGCTGGGGGTTGAGCCGCCGTACGGCGTCGAGCAGGGCGGCGTTCGACAGGGACTCCAGAACGGAGTCCTCCGGGGAGCGTTCGACCTCGTTGGCGTCGAGCATCTCGCCGGTGGTGACCTCCAGCCGGAAGCGGCTGGACTTGAAGTGGTCGGCGACCAGGTTGCGGGCGATGGTGACCAGCCAGGCGCCGAAGTCGCGGCCCTGCCAGGTGAAGGTCCCGATCCTGCGGAGGGCCCGCAGAAAGGTCTCACTGGTGAGGTCCTCGGCGGTCGCCCGGCCGCCGACGCGGTAGTAGATGTACCGGTAGACGGTGTCGCTGTACTGGTCGTAGAGCCGCCCGAAGGCCTCGGCCTCCCCCGCCTGGGCGCGTTCGACCAGGTCCATCATCCGGGCGCTGTCGCTGTCGGCGGCCGGGCGGCGGGCGGTTGCCGCGCCGGTGGCCCGCCCTCGTCTGCCGACGGCGGCGCTGCCGTCGGCCAGTGCGTAGCACGGGCCGGCGGGCGCGGCGGCGGCGAAGGCGGGGGCGGCGAAGGCGGGGACGGCGTACGCGGTGGGGACGAAGCCGCGCAGCGTCTCTTTGACCGTTGCGACCGTTGCGCGCAGCGTAGCCAGGCCCGAGGCGTCAACCCCGACGTGTGGGTACACGGGACTCCCAGAGGCAGAGCTTCCATCACGTGCAGTGCGGGACCTTTCACCCGTCGTAGCGACGGAGGGGTACCGGTTTGCGTCTGAGGAGAATAACGCTTCGTGCAGGCACTGCTACACCGAGTTGCTCAAATCATCGATTGCGTCGCATCTGTAACCGTTTGAGGGTGGGTCAAGTTACGCAAGCTGATCGCTTGTTGACCGGAAAGAGGCCTGTTTCGGCGAGGAGCGGCGCGTGTTGAAATGGCCGCGGCATAATCCGGGCGCGCGGCGCGGCCATGGCGGCTGGTGGGAGGGCTGCGGCGGTGCGTACGGCCCGCCGGGGCGGTTATCGGCGCCGTCGGCTCAGAGCGATCGCCGCCGCCGTGCCGCCGGCCACCGCGCCGACCCCGGCCGCCGCCGGAATGCCGACCTTCGCCGCCTTGCGGCCGGTGCGGTAGTCGCGCAGGCGCCAGTCCTTCTCGCGGGCGTGCCTGCGCAGCTTGGCGTCCGGGTTGATGGCGTAGGGGTGGCCGACCAGGGACAGCATCGGGATGTCGTTGTGGCTGTCGCTGTAGGCCGCGCAGCGGGACAGGTCCAGCCCCTCCGCCGCGGCGAGCGCGCGGACCGCCTCCGCCTTGGCGGGACCGTGCAGCGGCTCCCCGACCAGCTTGCCGGTGTAGACGCCGTCGACCGACTCGGCCACCGTGCCGAGAGCGCCCGTGAGGCCGAGTCGGCGGGCGATCACCTGGGCGATCTCCACCGGCGCCGCGGTGACCAGCCACACCTTCTGGCCGGCGTCCAGGTGGGCCTGGGCCAGGGCGCGGGTGCCGGGCCAGATGCGGTCGGCCATGTACTCGTCGTAGATCTCCTCGCCGATCGACTCCAGTTCGGCGACGCGGTGGCCCTTGACGATCGACAGCGCGGAGTCCCGGGCGTCCTGCATGTGCTCGGGGTCCTCGACGCCGGCCAGCCGGAACCAGGCCTGCTGCCAGGCGAACTTGGCGAGGTCGCGGGTCTCGAAGAACTTCCGCTTGTACAGCCCCCGGCCGAAGTGGAACAGCGCGGCGCCCTGCATCACCGTGTTGTCGAGGTCGAAGAAGGCCGCGGCCCTGTCGTCGCCGATCACCGGGAAGTCCGGTTCCTCCGGCGTGGCGCGCGGGGCTTCCTGCGAGGACTTGCGGGCGGCCTCCGCCGAGGCCTCGCCTGCCAACACGCTCCGCGCCGTGGCGGAGCGCCTACGGGGAGTGAGCCATCCGAGAGCGGCCATGACGTGAGCATAGCCAGTCCGCCCGGCGGTTCCGGCGACCGGAGGTTGGGACGTTGTGAACTCTCCGCGACCGGACCGTTAAAGGACGTGACTCGCGAGGCGCGCCGAGCGCGCGAGAATGGCCGCATGAGTCCCCTCTTCCGACGCAGGGCCGAGCCGCGCGCGCGGCTGGTCACCCTCATCCGCAAGCCGGGCTGTCATCTGTGCGACGACGCGCAGCTGGTGATCGAGAAGGTGTGCGGCGACCTCGGCGTGCCGTGGGAGCCGAAGGACATCACCGAGGACCAGGAGCTGTACGACCGCTACTGGGAGCAGATCCCGGTCGTGCTCGTCGACGGTGAACAGCACACCTTCTGGCGCGTGAACGAGGAGCGTCTGCGCCGGGCACTGACCGACTAGTCCAAACCAGCCCGAAAGTCGCTTAGGATCGACGGCGGTTTGGTCTCGGGGGCGGGATTCGTGAGGAGTGTGTGCGGTTTTGCCCCCAGTAACGAAGGGACACCGGTGCGTATGCGCCGGTTCCCGGCGAGAGCGCAGGAGACGCGTGACCCCGGTCACTTCTGCCGGGCAAATCGGACACCATCTTTGTGCACGCGTTCACAAAGACATAGCCTGCTGTCGACGGGGCGGTCTGGGGACGTATGACCGCCTGCAGCCCCGCTCTACCCGCAGGAGCACCGTGGCAACTGGCCGAACACACCGACCGGCGACCCGTAGCCGAGGGATTCCCGAGGCCACCGTCGCCCGGCTTCCGCTGTACCTCCGAGCCCTGACCGCGCTGTCGGAGCGCTCGGTGCCCACGGTCTCCTCCGAGGAGCTGGCCGCGGCGGCGGGGGTCAACTCCGCCAAGCTGCGCAAGGACTTCTCGTACCTGGGTTCCTACGGAACGCGCGGTGTCGGCTACGACGTGGAGTACCTCGTCTACCAGATCTCCCGCGAACTCGGCCTGACCCAGGACTGGCCCGTGGTGATCGTCGGTATCGGCAACCTCGGCGCCGCCCTCGCCAACTACGGCGGCTTCGCCTCCCGCGGCTTCCGGGTCGCCGCCCTGATCGACGCCGACCCGGCGATGGCCGGCAAGCCGGTCGCGGGCATCCCGGTGCAGCACACCGACGACCTCGAGAAGATCATCGAGGACAACGGCGTGTCCATCGGCGTCATCGCCACCCCGGCCGGTGCCGCCCAGCAGGTCTGCGACCGGCTCGTGGCCGCCGGCGTGACCTCCATCCTGAACTTCGCGCCGACCGTGCTGTCCGTCCCGGACGGCGTCGACGTGCGCAAGGTCGACCTCTCGATCGAACTCCAGATCCTCGCCTTCCACGAGCAGCGCAAGGCCGGTGAGGAGACCGCCGCGGGCGACGGCGCGCTGCCCGCCGCCACGGCCCGTGGCGTGGCCGCCGACGACTCCGCCGACCAGGGGCCCGACGGGGACGTCCCCGCCGTGATGCCGGCATGAGCCTCCTCGTCGTCGGCCTGAGCCACCGCAGCGCCCCGGTCAGCGTGCTGGAGCGGGCCGCGCTGAGCACGGACGCCCAGGTCAAGCTGCTCCAGGACACGGTCGCCGCCGAGCCCGCCACCGAGGCCGCGGTGCTCGCCACCTGCAACCGCATCGAGCTGTACGCCGACGTGGACAAGTTCCACGCCGGTGTCGCCGAGCTGTCCACGCTGCTCGCCCAGCACAGCGGGGTCGGCCTGGACGAACTCACGCCGTACCTCTACGTCCACTACGAGGACCGGGCCGTCCACCACCTGTTCTCGGTGGCCTGCGGGCTCGACTCGATGGTCGTCGGCGAGGGGCAGATCCTCGGCCAGATCAAGGACTCGCTGGCCCGCGCCCAGGAACTGCACACCGCCGGCAAGCTGCTGAACGACCTGTTCCAGCAGGCCCTGCGGGTCGGCAAGCGCGCCCACTCCGAGACCGGCATCGACCGGGCCGGCCAGTCCCTGGTCACCTTCGGCCTGGAGCAGCTCGCCGTCGGGGCGCCCGTCACCGACTGGGCCGCGGGCAAGAAGGCGCTGATCATCGGCGCCGGGTCGATGTCGTCCCTGGCCGCCGCCACGCTCGCGCGCGCCGGGGTCGCCGAGGTCGTCGTCGCCAACCGCACCTTCGAGCGCGCCGAGCGGCTCGCCGGGATCCTCACCGAGTCCGGTGAGAACAAGGCGACCGCGCGCGCCGTGCGCATGGACGCGGTGGCCGACGAGCTGACACGTGCCGACGTCGTCGTCTCCTGTACCGGGGCGACGGGTCTGGTGCTCACGGCGGAGGCGGTCGCGCACGCGGTCGAGGGCCGTACCGGCGCCCCCGTCGCCGGCACCGGTGCCACGGCCGCGCAGCCGGAGCCCGTGAAGCCCGGGGCCCCCGTGCGCCACACCGGCGTCGGCGCCGACGAGAACTGCCCGCTGGACCTGGCCGCCGTACAGCCCGGCTTCTCCGTCCTGGGCGAGGCGGCCGTGGCCGGCATGGACGCGGCCACCCTGGAGCAGCACGCGGCCTGGGTGGACAAGGGCACGACGGTGGAGCGCCGGGAGCGCCGGACGCCCGAGGCGGACGCCGAGCTGATCAGCGCGCTCGCCGCGACCGCCGCCACCGTCGGCCGGATCCCCGAGCGGCGCAGGCCCGAGCCGGTCGCCGAGCGGCCCGCGCCCTTCTTCTTCCTGCTCGACCTGGCCATGCCCCGCGACATCGACGCGGCCGTGCACCGGCTGGCCGGGGTCCGCCTGGTCGACATCGAGTCGCTGGCGGAAGCGTCCGCCGACGCGCCGATGGCGGCCGACGTGGACCAGGTCCGGCGTATCGTCGCCGACGAGGTCGCGGCCTTCGGCGCGGCACAGCGGGCGGCCCACATCACGCCGACCGTCGTGGCACTGCGCACCATGGCCGCCGACGTCGTCGCCGGTGAGATCGCCCGCCTCGACGGCCGCCTGCCCGATCTGGACGAACGCCAGCGCGGCGAGATCCGGCAGGCCGTGCACCGGGTCGTCGACAAGCTGCTGCACGCGCCGACCGTACGGGTCAAGCAGCTCGCGGCCGAGCCCGGCGGCGCCGGGTACGCCGACGCGCTGCGCACCCTGTTCGACCTCGACCCCGAGACGGTGGCCGCCGTCTCCCGGGCCGGGGACAGCACAGACACGAAGGACCGACCGGCATGACTGAGAAGGCGTTGCGGCTGGGGACCAGGCGGAGCAAGCTCGCCATGGCCCAGTCCGGGCAGGTGGCGGAGGCCGTCCGCCGGGTCACCGGGCGGCCCGTCGAGCTGGTCGAGATCACCACGTACGGCGATGTCTCCCGTGAGGCGCTCGCGCAGATAGGCGGCACCGGCGTGTTCGTCACCGCGCTGCGCGACGCGCTGCTCAGGGGCGAGGTCGACTTCGCGGTTCATTCGCTCAAGGACCTGCCGACCACGCAGCCCGAGGAGCTGGTCCTGGCCGCCGTACCGGTGCGCGAGGACCCGCGGGACGTGATCGTCGCGCGCGACGCGCTGAAGTTCACGGACCTGCCGCGGGGCGCGCGCATCGGCACCGGTTCGCCGCGCCGCATGGCGCAGCTGAACGCGTACGCCCGCACCCACGGCCTGGACATCGAGACGGTCCCGATCCGCGGCAACGTCGACACGCGGATCGGATACGTCCGCGACGGCGAACTGGACGCGGTCGTCCTGGCCGCCGCCGGACTGAACCGGATCGGCCGGATCGACGAAGTGACCGACTTCCTGTCGGTCGACACCGTTTTGCCCGCCCCCGGCCAGGGGGCCCTGGCGATCGAGTGTGCCGCGGGCGACGCGGACCTCATCGCCGCGCTCGGTGAGCTCGACGACCCGTTCACGCGGGCCGCCGTCACCGCCGAGCGGTCACTGCTCGCCGCCCTGGAGGCCGGTTGCAGCGCACCTGTGGGCGCGCTGGCCGACCTTCTGGCCGACGGGCAGATTGTCAAGGAAATGCGCCTGCGCGGCGTCGTCGGCACGACCGACGGCACCCGCATGGTGCAGCTGTCCACCACCGGTCCCGTGCCCCAGACGCACGACCAGGCGACGGCACTCGGTCGCGAACTCGCCACCGAGATGCTCGCCCGGGGCGCGGCCGGTCTGATGGGGGAGCGAGCACATTGAGCCCCACCACCCTTCCCGCCGGTCCGGAACACGGGCACGTCACCTTCCTCGGTGCCGGACCCGGGGATCCGGGACTGCTGACCCTGCGCGCCGTGGAGGCGCTGTCGAACGCGGACGTCCTGGTCGCCGAGCACGAGGTGCTCGACGTGATCCGGACGCACGCGCGGCAGGGCGTCTCCGTGGTGCGGACGGACGCGGACTCCGCCGCCATGTCCCCGCCTGGCACGGGCACGCCCCAGCTGACGGTCGTTGACGGCACGTCAACACCCGCCGCTGTCCCGGCTGCTGCCCGGGATGCCGCCCATCTTGTCATGGAGGCCGCGCGGGGCGGCAGGCGGGTCGTCCGTGCGGTGTCCGGGGACCCGGGACTGGATACGTACGCGGCGGAGGAGATGCTCGCCTGCGCCGCCGCCGGGGTGCCCTTCGAGGTCGTCCCCGGTGTCGCGGCGGCGGTCGGCGTGCCCGCGTACGCCGGTGTGCCGCTGCGGGACGCGCAGGGCGCGGACGTCCGGTTCGTGGACGCCCGGACCGCCTCCGACCGGTGCTGGACGGAGGTGGGCGCGTCGGACGGCACGGTGGTCGTCTCCACGACGCTGGACGCGGTCGCCGCCGCGGCGGGCGAGCTGGTCTCGGCGGGCCGCAAGCCGGACACCCCGCTGACGGTGACGGTCGCCGGTACGACGACCCGGCAGCGGACCTGGACGGCGACGCTCGGCACGATCGCGCAGACGCTGAAGCAGGCGAAGGTGCTGCCGTCGCCGGACGGCGGCCGGCCGGTGATAGCCGTGGTCGGTGAGCGTGCCGCCGTCGCCCGGCGCGACGAGCTGTCGTGGTTCGAGTCCAAGCCGCTGTTCGGCTGGAAGGTGCTCGTGCCGCGCACGAAGGAGCAGGCGGCGTCGCTCTCCGACCAGCTGCGGTCCTACGGTGCGGTGCCGCACGAGGTCCCGACGATCGCGGTGGAGCCGCCGCGTACCCCGCAGCAGATGGAGCGGGCGGTCAAGGGCCTGGTGACGGGCCGCTACGAGTGGATCGCGTTCACCTCCGTCAACGCGGTGAAGGCCGTCCGGGAGAAGTTCGAGGAGTACGGCCTCGACGCGCGTGCCTTCGCCGGCATCAAGGTGGCCGCGGTGGGCGAGCAGACCGCCAAGGCGCTGGTCGCCTTCGGTGTGAAGCCGGACCTGGTGCCGAGCGGCGAGCAGTCGGCCGCGGGCCTGCTGGAGGACTGGCCGCCCTACGACCCGGTGTTCGACCCGATCGACCGTGTCTTCCTGCCCCGGGCCGACATCGCGACCGAGACCCTGGTCGCGGGCCTGATCGAGCTGGGCTGGGAGGTGGACGACGTCACGGCCTACCGGACCGTGCGCGCCTCGCCGCCGCCGGCGGAGACCCGGGAGGCGATCAAGGGCGGCGGCTTCGACGCGGTCCTCTTCACGTCCTCCTCCACGGTCCGCAACCTGGTGGGCATCGCGGGCAAGCCGCACAACGTGACGGTGATCGCGTGCATCGGGCCGGCCACGGCCAAGACCGCCGAGGAGCACGGACTGCGGGTCGACGTCATGGCCCCGGAGCCGTCCGTGCACAAGCTGGCGGAGGCGCTGGCGGACTTCGGCATGAAGCGGCGCGCCGCCGCACTGGAGGCCGGCGACCCGGTGACCCGGCCGAGCGAGCGGAGGCCGGGGGCGCGGCGGCGGAGGTCCACGACCTGACCGCGTGAGTGAGGTTCCCGGCGCCGGAGGCGCCCGGCCACGGCGGACGCGCCCCGTACCCCGGTACGGGGCGCGTTCCTCGAACCGAACCCCGCGCAGCCCGGTGAGCGACGGCACCGGGAGGTCCCGGGCCGCCCCCTCCCGTCCGACACCGCGTCGGCAAAGGCGCAGGCCCGGCGGGCGTAGCGTAGAGGGCATGACGAAGTACGGATCCTTCCCCGGTACGCGTCCCCGGCGGTTGCGCACCACCCCCGTCATGCGCCGCATGGTCGCCGAGACCCGGCTGCACCCCGCCGACCTCATCCTCCCGGCGTTCGTCCGGGAGGGCGTCAGCGAGCCGGTGCCGATCACGTCGATGCCCGGCGTCGTGCAGCACACCCGGGACAGCCTGAAGAAGGCGGCGCTGGAGGCCGTGGAGGCCGGGATCTCCGGGATCATGCTGTTCGGCGTGCCGGAGGAGTCCAAGAAGGACGCCCAGGGCACCGCCGGGACCGACCCGGACGGGATCCTCCAGGTCGCCCTGCGGGACGTGCGGGCCGAGGTCGGCGACGACCTGCTCGTGATGTCCGACCTGTGCCTCGACGAGTTCACCGACCACGGGCACTGCGGGGTGCTGGACGCCGAGGGGCGCGTCGACAACGACGCCACCCTGGAGCGGTACGCCGAGATGGCGCAGGTGCAGGCCGACGCCGGCGCCCACGTCGTCGGGCCGAGCGGCATGATGGACGGGCAGATCGGCGTCATCCGCGACGCGCTCGACCAGATCGGCCGCGAGGACGTCGCGATCCTCGCCTACACCGCCAAGTACTCCTCCGCCTTCTACGGCCCCTTCCGCGAGGCCGTCGGGTCCTCCCTCCAGGGCGACCGCAAGACCTACCAGCAGGACCCCGCCAACTGGCGCGAGTCCCTGCGGGAGCTGGAGCTGGACCTCGCCGAGGGCGCCGACATGGTGATGGTCAAGCCGGCCGGCCCGTACCTCGACATCCTCGCCCGGGTGGCGGACGCCGTGGACGTGCCGGTCGCCGCCTACCAGATCTCCGGCGAGTACGCGATGATCGAGGCCGCCGCCGAGAAGGGCTGGGTCGACCGGGACCGGGCCGTCTTCGAGACCCTGACCGGCATCAAGCGGGCCGGGGCGCGGAACATCCTCACCTACTGGGCCACCGAGGTGGCCCAGAAGCTGCGCTAGCCGCGAGGCTTCACCAGCCGGCGATGGAGCCCAGGTCCTGCTGCCAGTACGTCACCTTCAGCGAGCTGTCGTAGTAGACGCCCTTGGCGGGCAGGGACGGCGTCGCGGACGGGCCGCCGCTGCTGTTCGGGGTGAGGCCCTGGAAGCCCACCGTCAGCGTGCGGGCCGTCGTCCCGCCGGCGCCGCTGCCGTCGGCGGCCGACAGCAGCACACCCGCGTACCCCGACTCGCCGGGCGCCAGGGAGACCACGGCCTGCGGCTGGGTGTCCCGGTCCGCCTGCGGCACCCACTGCATCTGGTCGAAGCGGAGCACGGGGTAGTAGGGCAGCTCGCAGGTCTTGGCGCCGGTGTTCTTCACGGTGATCAGCAGGTGGTTGAGGGGCCGGGCGACCGGCTGCGCGGTGACCGTCGTGTTCGCGCCATTGCACAGCACCACGGAGCTGCCGGAGGTGCCGGTGCCGCCCCGGGTGCCGCGCGCGGCCGGGGAGGCGCTCGGCCGCGCGCCGGGGGCGTGGGTACGGGCCACGGGCGTGCCGTTCGCCGTACGGCTGCCGGTGCCGGCGTGGGGTGCCTCCGGCGTGGCCTTCCCCGACGGGGCCCTCTCCGCGGGCGCCGTCGGGGTCGTCGGCCGGGAGGCGCCCTCGTCCTTGGTGCCGGTCCCGTTGCCGCACGCCGTGAGCGCGAGGGCGGCGACGGCGGTGCCGGTGGCGGCGAGCAGACGGATATGGCGCATTCGCATGGCAAGTCCTCTTTCGGGCTGGGCCGGTTGGCGTGCTTGGATGACGACAGCATGTGGGCGGGTCCGTCCCGGCGGCCAGCAGCGGCCGGAGATCCGGGACGCTGGAACGCCCACACCGGCTTTGACCTGCGGGAACAGCCCCTCCCTGGAACGCCGGGGTGGGACGAGGGGGACGGAGAAACGGTGTCGGAAGGCACGTCGGAGAGTGGATTCGCCGAGCTGCTGCGGGAGTTGAAGGACCGCTCCGGGCACAGCTACGGCACGCTCGCCAAACGGCTGCACATGAGTACGTCGACACTCCACCGGTACTGCAACGGGGACGCCGTACCGGCGGACTACGCGCCCGTGGAGCGGCTCGCCCGGCTGTGCAAGGCCACGCCCGGGGAACTCGTGGAGCTGCACCGGCGATGGGTGCTGGCGGACGCGCGGCGGGGGCGGAAGGAGCCGTCACCGGCGGCGGTGCCGGCGGCTGAAGAAGCGGCCTTTGTGGCCGGACCCCGGCCTGAGCCGGCCCCGGCGGCCGAACCCGAACCCGAACCGGAACCCCGGCCCGAGCCCGTGGCGGAGGCGGACCCCGCCGCCCCCCGGCGCCGGAACCGCCGGCCCGCCGTCCTCCTCGCCGCCCTCACCGTCACCGCGCTGCTCGGCACCGCGGCGGTCGCGCTGAACCTGCCCTCCGGGCACCCCGGTGACGAAGAGCGGGACGGCAAGGCCACCGCGGCCACCTGGGAGGCCGCCGACCGGGACAGCGCGTCGCCGGTGGCGACGGCCGGGAGCCCGGCGCCCCACCGCTCCGCGACCCGCCCGGCCTCCCCCTCCGCCAAGGTCTCCGCCAAGGCCCCCGCCGCCCGCACCGGCACTCCCGCGGAAAGCTCGGGCACCACCACGGCCGGGCGGACGGCGGCCACCCCGCCCCTCACGGTGACCACGCACCCCTTCAGCTGGCAGAGCCCCTGCTCCCAGCACTACCTGATCGACCGGCCGCCCACCGCCGTCTCCCCGCCGCCGCTGGAACAGGACGCCCCGGCCTGGGTGGCCGTGCACCGGGCGGTCTCGGCGGGGGAGCAGTTCGTCACCTTCACCGTGCAGGGCACCGGTGAGGAGACCGTCGTCCTGGAGAAGCTGTCCGTGCGCATGGCGGGCAAGCGGTCACCGCTGGCCTGGAACGACTACGCCATGGGCTATCCCGGCGTCGGCTGCGGCGGCGGTGTGCCGACCCGCTCCTTCACCGTCGCCCTCGACGCGATGCGCCCCGCGCCCGTACCGGAGGCCGGGAGCCGGGACTTCCCGTTCAAGGTGAGCCGGTCCGACCCCGAGGTCTTCCACGTCACGGCGGACGCGTCCGCGTACGACGTCAGCTGGTACCTGGAGCTGTCCTGGTCCAGCGGGGACCGGCACGGCACGCTGGTGATCGACGACGCCGGCCGGCCGTTCCGCACCAGCGGCAGCAACGGCCGCCCGGCGTACGCCTTCCCGCTCGGCGGCGAGAAGTGGCGACCGGCGTCGGAGGCGGACTGACGCCTCCGGCTCAGTCCCACCAGAAGGACCAGCTCGTGGCGCCGACCAGCTCCTCGGCGTACGCGCCCACGCTCCCCGGGCCGCTCTGCGTCACCGAGTTCGGGCACAGGGCGTAGTGCTCGGCGGCCAGCACCTCCGCGTCCTCGAGGGCGGTGGGCGGCGCCGCCACGGACACCACCAGGGCGTCCGGCCCGAGCGCCACCACCCGGATACCGAACCGGTCCTCCCAGGACCGCAGCACCGCGCAGAGCCTGGCCACGTCGCCGTCGTACTCCAGGGTGCCGGTCCAGCCGATCGCCGCCGGTATGTCCGCGGACCGGCGGGCCGGTACGAGGGCCAGGTGCGGCTCCTCCACCCACTCGGCCCACCTGCTCGGGTCCTGGTGCAGCGCGTCGGCGACCTGGGCGGCCCGGCTCTCCGGATCGGCGGCCAGACGCCCGGCGGACGCGAGCCCCGGCCACTGCGCGCCGAACGGCTCGGTCTCCTCGCCGTCGTGCCCGTCGGTCTCCTCCGCCCAGTACTGCGACAGCACGTCCTCGGCCTCGTGGTCCCCCGGGTACGAGGCCTCCCCGGGCAGCAGCACCCAGTCCTCGATCCCGGCCCGGCAGCCGGCCAGGTCCACCAGCACCGGCAGCAGCCCGGCACGGGAGGCCGGCGCGCCCAGCGCCTTCCACGTGCCGGGCGCGGAGGGCTTCTCGGCCTGCCACAGCAGGGGCTCGTGCCAGGGGCCGTCGTCCGTGCCGTCCACCAGTCTGCCGGGCGGCAGTCGAAGGCCCAGGGAGCGCCCGCTGGGGTCGGTGGCCAGCTTGGGCAGCGGGTTCGGAAGAGTCGCCATGCCGGTGACTGTAAGGCCCGCCACTGACAACGCCGTTGAGCCGCCGGGCCGCCGTGGCGGGCCGGCCGTCCGGCCCGGTCTCAGACCAGGGTCGTGATGCAGAACGGGTGCCCCGCCGGGTCCAGCAGGACCCGCCAGCGGTCCGGCTGCGGCTGGGTCTCCGGCTTGGTCGCGCCCAGCTTCAGCAGGTGCTCCTCGGCCGTGTCCAGGTCGTCCACGCCCACCTCGATGTGGGCCTGTTTCTCCTGGGCCGGGTCCGGCCAGGTGGGGCGGCGGTAGTCGGCCAGGCGGTTGAAGCCCAGGCCCGGCGCGCCGTCCTTGCCGCCCAGGAACACGAAGTCGTCGGAGGTGTAGGCGACGGAGAGGCCGAACATCTCGCCGTAGAACCGGGACAGTTCGGCCGGGTCGGCGCAGTCGAAGGTGACGGCGGCGTAGCGGAAGGCGGGTGCGGAAGCGGTGTCTGTGCTCATGGGGACGACCGTAGGACACGACCCGGACAGATACGGTCCTGGTCGTGCGGACCGGTGTGCGAGACTTCCGCCGTGCTCAGTGCCTCCGCCCGTCTGCTCCGCCTGCTGGCGCTGCTCGCCGCCCGCCCCTCGTGGACCTGTGCCGAGCTGGCCGAGCGCATGGCCGTCACCGACCGCACGGTCCGCCGGGACGTCGCCAGGCTGCGGGACCTCGGGTACACCGTCGACTCCGACGCCGGCCCCTGGGGCGGCTACCGGCTCCGGGCGGGCTCGCGGGTGCCGCCGCTGATCCTGGACGACGAGGAGGCGCTGGCCGTGGCCGTGGGGCTGCGGGAGGCCGCGTTCGGCGGGGCGCTCGGCGGCGACCAGGCCGCGCTGTCCGCGCTGCTCAAGCTGCGCCAGGTGCTGCCGCCCCGGATCGCCGAGCGGCTGGGGGAGTGGGACGACGCCCTCGTACGGCTTCCCCGGTCCGAGGAGGCACGGATGCGGCCCGGCATGCTGCTGGAGCTGGCCGCCGCCTGCCGGCGCGGTGAGCGGGCCCGGCTGTCGTACCGCGACGGGCAGGACCGGCACACGGTCCGGGACGTCGATCCCTACCGGCTCGTCCACACCGGCCGGCGCTGGTACCTGGTCGCCCGGGACGTGGCCCGGGGCTGGCGGACCTTCCGGGCCGACCGGGTCGAACGGCTCCGGTCCACCGGCCGGCCCGTGGAGATCACCGACCCGCCGGACCCGGCCCGGCTCGTCTCCCGCAACACCGCCAACGGCCCCTACCCGCTGTCCGCCACCATCCGGCTGCCGCTGCCCCTGGCGGACGCGCTGCGGATCGTCCCCGCCACCGTCGGCACCCACCGCGCCGACGGCCCGGACGCCACCGTCGTGGACATCGGCGGCCCGGACGCGGACGGACTCGCCCGCTACCTGCTGGGCCTCGCCACCCCCTTGCGCGTCCTCGCCCCGGACGCCGTACGGGAGGCCTTCGTGCGCCGCGCCCGGGAACTGCTGGACGCGCAGACGGCCGACGGCCCGCCCCCGCAGTGAGGACGGGCCGCCGGCGTCGTACCGCGCTCGGTCAGAGCTTCTCGGGCGTGCGGATGCCCAGCAGGGCCATGCCCTGGTGCAGGGTGCGGGCCGTGAGGTCGCACAGGAAGAGGCGGTTCTCGGCGATGTCCTTCGGCGGTGCGGGCTTGATCACCGGGCACTTGTCGTAGAACGACGTGTACAGCGACGCCAGCTGGTACAGGTACGCCGCCAGCTTGTGCGGGGCGTACTCCGTCGCCGCCTCCCGCACCGTCTCCGCGAAGGAGTCCAGGTGCAGGCCCAGGGCGCGCTCCGCCTCGTGCAGGTCCAGCTCCGGGTGGGCCGCCGGGGAGACCTCGCCGGCCTTGCGGAGGATCGACTGGATACGGGCGTAGGCGTACTGGAGGTAGACGGACGTGTCGCCGTTCAGCGAGACCATCTGGTCCAGGTCGAACTTGTAGTCCCGGTTCGCCGACGTCGACAGGTCCGCGTACTTCACCGCGCCGATGCCCACCTGGGCGCCCCGCTCGGCGATCTCCTCCTCGGACAGGTCCTGCGCCTTCTCCCGGACCACGGCCGAGGCGCGCTCGATCGCCTCGTCGAGGAGGTCGACCAGGCGGACCGTCTCGCCCTCACGGGTCTTGAACGGCTTGCCGTCCTTGCCGAGGACCGTGCCGAAGGCGAGCTGCACCGCCGTCACGTCGTCGTTGAGCCAGCCGGCCCGGCGGGCGGTCTCGAAGACCATCCGGAAGTGCAGGGCCTGCCGGGCGTCCACCACGTAGAGGAGGGTGTTCGCCTTGAGGTTGAAGACGCGGTCGCGGATCGCCGAGAGGTCGGTGGCCGCGTAGCCGTAGCCGCCGTCCGACTTCTGCACGATCAGCGGGACCGGGTTGCCGTCCGGGCCCTTGATGTCGTCGAAGAAGACGCACAGGGCGCCCTCGGAGCGGACCGCGACGCCCGACTCCTCCAGCAGGCGGCAGGTCTCGGCCAGCATGTCGTTGTACCCGGACTCGCCGACGATGTCCGCGTCCCGGATCTCCATGTCCAGCTTCTCGAAGACGGAGAAGAAGTAGATCTTCGACTCGTCCACGAACTTCTGCCACATGGCGAGCGTGTGCGCGTCCCCGGCCTGGAGGTCGACGACCCGGCGCCGGGCCCGCGTCTTGAACTCCTCGTCGGCGTCGAACTTCTTCCGCGCGGCCTTGTAGAGGCGGTCGAGGTTCGACATCGCCTCCTCGCCGGTGACCTGGGCGTCCTTGTGGTCCAGCTCGTGCGGGTGCTCGTCCAGGTACTGGATGAGCATGCCGAACTGGGTGCCCCAGTCGCCGATGTGGTGCCGGCGGACCACGTTCTCGCCGGTGAACTCCAGCAGCTGGACGACCGAGTCGCCGATCACCGCGGACCGCAGGTGGCCGACGTGCATCTCCTTCGCCACGTTCGGCTGGGCGTAGTCGATCACCGTCGTACCCGGGTGCTCGGCGAGCGGCACGCCGAGGCGGCCCGTCTCGTCCGCGTACCGCGCGGCCAGGTTCCCGGTGATCGCCTTGTCCGCGATCGTGATGTTGAGGAAGCCGGGCCCGGAGACCTCGACGTCCCGGATCACGTCACCCGTCACCACCCGGGAGACGACCTGCGCCGCCAGCTCCCTCGGGTTCGCCTTCGCCTTCTTGGCCAGGGCCAGGATGCCGTTGGCCTGGAAGTCGGCCCGGTCGCTTCGTCGCAGCAGCGGGTCCGCGCCGGCGGCCTCCGGCAGGGTGGCCGAGAGGGCGGACGCGAGGTGCTGCTGGACGTTGTCGCTGAGGGACGTGACCGAGGCCATAGGAATGGGTGCCGTTCTCCTCGTGGGGATGGATAGACCCAGCCAGTATCCCACGGGGGGTAAAGCCGTTTTCCCGGGCGCGATCCGGTCTGTGAGAATGGGGTGTCACCCCGTTCAGAAAGAAGGACGTGCCGATCGTGGCTCAGAGCACCGAGACCACCGACTGGGTCTCCCGTTTCGCGGATGAGGTCATCGAGGAGTCGGAGCGCCGGGCCCCGGGCAAACCGGTCGTCGTCGCGTCCGGACTCTCCCCCTCCGGTCCGATCCACCTCGGCAACCTCCGCGAGGTCATGACCCCGCACCTCGTCGCCGACGAGATCCGCCGCCGCGGCCACGAGGTCCGGCACCTGATCTCCTGGGACGACTACGACCGGTACCGCAAGGTCCCGGCCGGCGTCGCCGGCGTCGACGAGTCGTGGGCCGAGCACATCGGCAAGCCGCTGACGTCCGTCCCGGCGCCCCAGGGCTCGCCGTACCCGAACTGGGCCGAGCACTTCAAGGCCGCGATGATCGAGTCGCTGGCCCAGCTCGGCGTCGAGTTCGACGGGATCAGCCAGACCGAGCAGTACACCTCCGGCGCCTACCGCGAGCAGATCCTGCACGCCATGAGGCACCGCGACGACATCGACGCGATCCTCGCCCAGTACCGCACGAAGAAGGCCCCGAAGAAGCAGCAGCAGAAGCCGGTGGACGAGGCCGAGCTGGAGGCCGAGGAGGGCTCCGGCGCGGCGTCCGAGGACGACGGCAGCTCCGGCTCCGCCGGGTACTTCCCGTACAAGCCGTACTGCGGCAACTGCGGCAAGGACCTGACGACCGTCACGTCCTACGACGACGACAGCACCGAGCTGTCGTACACCTGCACCGCGTGCGGCTTCGCCGAGACCGTCCGGCTCAGCGAGTTCAACCGCGGCAAGCTGGTCTGGAAGGTCGACTGGCCGATGCGCTGGGCCTACGAGGGCGTGATCTTCGAGCCGAGCGGTGTCGACCACTCCTCGCCCGGGTCCAGCTTCCAGGTCGGCGGACAGATCGTCGGCATCTTCGGCGGCAAGCAGCCCATCGGCCCCATGTACGCCTTCGTCGGCATCTCCGGCATGGCGAAGATGTCCTCCTCGCGGGGCGGGGTCCCGACCCCGGCCGACGCCCTGAAGATCATGGAGCCGCAGCTGCTGCGCTGGCTCTACGCCCGCCGCAGGCCCAACCAGTCCTTCAAGATCGCCTTCGACCAGGAGATCCAGCGGCTCTACGACGAGTGGGACAAGCTCGCCGCCAAGGTCGCCGACGGCTCCGCCCTCCCCGGCGACGTGGCCGCGTACACCCGCGCCGTCGGCACCGCCGCCGGCGAGCTGCCGAAGACGCCGCGACCGCTGCCGTACCGCACCCTCGCGTCCGTCGCCGACATCACCGCCGGACACGAGGACCAGGCCCTGCGCATCCTCTCCGAGCTGGACCCGGAGCAGCCGCTGGCCTCCCTGGACGAGGTACGGCCCCGCTACGACAGGGCCGAGGCCTGGATCAACACGCACGTCCCCGCCGACCAGCGGACCATCGTGCGCGACGAGCCCGACGCCGAACTGCTGAAGTCCCTCGACGAGGCCTCCCAGCAGTCCGTGCGCCTGCTGCTCGACGGACTCGCCGACCACTGGTCGCTCGACGGCCTGACCCACCTCGTGTACGGCGTGCCCAAGGTGCAGGCCGGGTTCTCCGCCGACGCCACGCCCAAGGAGCTGCCCGCCGAGATCAAGACCGCCCAGCGGTCGTTCTTCGCCCTCCTGTACCACCTGCTCGTCGGCCGCGACACCGGGCCCCGGCTGCCCACGCTGCTGCTCGCCGTGGGACAGGACCGGGTGCGGCGCCTGCTCGGGGAGTGAGCGGCACGAAGAACATGAGGAAGGGGCCCTCCGCCGGCGGAGGGCCCCTTCCTCATGCCGTCAGGCGATGTGGTCCTCCTCCAGCTCCGCGTTGAAGCGGTTGGTGAAGCGGTTGACCATGCGGTCGGCCTCCCGCGCGGGCAGCGTGATGCCGTACGTCGCCTCCACCGCCTCGCCGAACTGGTGCGGGGTGGGGAAACTGCCGTCGATCGACTTGCGGAAGACCTGGTAGTAGTCGTCCTCCGTCGGGTCCGGCTGCGGAGTGCCGCCGCCCTCGCCCAGCTCGCGGGTGCGGTTCGGGCCCACCGGAATGGGGAAGCTGCCGGTCTCCTCCGGGGACGGCTGCTGGAACTGCTCCGGCGGCTGGTCCTCGTACCAGTCCTCGTACTGCTCCTCGGGCGCGTACTGGGGTTCCTGGAGCATCGGGTCGTAGGTGGGGTCGTAGCCGCCGTGGTACTCGACCTCCCGCGGGGTCTGGAACCAGGGGCTCTGCTCGTCCACCGGGGGCTCCTCGGCGGGCTGCCCGCCCGGAGCCGCCGCCTGCCGCGGGACGGGCGCCGCCTCGGCGGCACGACCCCCCGCGC
>NZ_JBEXKG010000105.1:0-28430 GCF_040609555.1 Streptomyces sp. NPDC004658 | reverse complement strand
CAGGTTCCGCACCCCCGCTGACGTCACGGCGTTCCTCGCGAACCGCAGCCCCACGGTGATCAAATCAGCATGTTGATTCTCTGCGAGCCCTAAGAGGGGATCTGATCCGGCGAGTTGGTGTGTCCGGATGGTTGACTGAGCGATGCTGTACGTCGACCGCGCCGGTATCCATGGGAGTGTGCGCCGTACGACTTCCCGCCGTACAAGGCGGTCACTGACTACTACGCCGAGTGGCAAGCCAGCGACACCGTGCAGCAGGTGCCCGACCTGCTGCACGACAACACCCGCCGAGCCCACGGCGCAGCATCCAGCCGACCACGGCCGTGGCAGACGCTCACAGCCTTGTCCCGGCCGTGCTCGCCACTGCCGTGTGGCGCCGGGCTCGATGTCGACGTGGAGGTCGTTCAGTGACCGCGGGCCAAGGGTTTCGAGCCGTTGCCGGAGCGGTGGGTGACCGAGCCAACCAGGCACATCGGAACAGGCATCCCGATCACACCGGCGTGAACGTTGACCAGATGCCCTCTGACGCAGGAAAGTCAGGTCGCCTTCTGTCGGGACTGACGACGCAGGCCGACCCCGCCCAGGCGGCAGATCGGCGCCCGCGACGCGGCCATCATCGCGGACGCCGCTCGAATCGTGCCTCGCACTGTGCATCGCCGATGAAACAGTTGCTGCACTGCATGTGACGCGGGTTCCGGCGTCGATTTCGCGGGTGCAGTGACCGCGTCGCCCATGGGCTGCTGGGTCTTGCCGGCCCCCGCAGGGCCCGACTGCCCCCGTTTCGGGAGCCTTCGGTTCCCCGCGCGGGTCACAAGGATGAGGACCTACATCGGAGTCGACCAGCAGACCCCGTCGTGCCGGAGCCGCCGTCACCGTACCCGCGCTTCCTGCAAACCTGTCAGCCCTGCTGGGCCGGCACGGGCCAGTCGGGGCCTGCCTCGAAGAGACCATTACCCTCGCGCGGTTCAGCGGCTCTCGCGGTAGGAGTAGAAGCCCTCACCCGACTTGACGCCCAGCTTTCCCGCGTCGACGTACTGGTGCAGCAGTTCCCTCGGGCCAGTCGGCAGATTGGGGTTCTCGGCGGCGTAGTGGTCTTCGATGTCGAGCACGACGTCGAGGCCGATCCGGTCCATGAGCCGGAACGGGCCGTCGGCGAGCCCCATGTTCGCTACCATGATGCCGTCCACGTCTTCCGGCGTACTGACGCCCTCGGCGACGATCTCGAGCGCCTCTCGCTTGATGGCCGCCCAGATGCGGTTGAAGATGAATCCGGTACTCTCCTTGCGCGCGATGAACGGCTTCAGTCCGAAGTCACGCAGGCGGTGGTCCAGCAGTTCCATGATGGCGGGGTCCGTTTCACCGTCCGCCATCAGCTCTACCGCCATGCTCTCCGGCGGCAGGGCGAAGTGCATGTTGAGGACGCGCTCCCGGTGGGTCACCTCGTCGACGACCAGCCGCGAGGCGTAGGAAGACGAGTTGGTCGCCAGGATCGCGTCCGGGTCCGCGGCGCGGTCGAGTGTCCCGAAGAGCGGGCGCTTGGCCTCAAGCCGTTCCGGGATGGCTTCGATGACGAGCCACGCTCCGGCAAGGGTGGGTTCCAGTTCGTGATGGGCGGTGACGGTTCCGGGCGGCGTGCCGTTTCCCTTGGCGAGCCGCGGTGCGGTGTCCGCGATGTAAGACAGGGCGTCCTTGCGCTGGGCCTCTGCGGGGTCCACTAGGCGCACGTTGCTCCCGCCTCCGGCGAAAACAGCAGCTATCCGACGTCCCAGCGTGCCCGCGCCCACAACGACGACGGGACGCTCCTTGGTGTCGGCCTCGGAAACAATGTGGGTCATGACAGTCCACTTCCCTTCTCGATTCAAAATGAATCGAGTACAGTATGTATCAGGACATCGAGGACGACAACAGGGAAGAAGCACTACGGTGACAGGAGCAAGAGCTGGTCTCAGGCGACGATCGAACACACGCACCCGCCTGCTGGACGCGGCGGAGGAACTGTTCGCCGTGCGCGGTACGACGGCGGTGTCGATCGACGAGATCTGCCGCCAGGCGGGTTTCACGCGCGGAGCCTTCTACTCCAATTTCAGGACCGTCGACGAGGTGTTCTTCGCGTTGTACGAACGGCAGACCGAGCACCTGCTGGAAGGGATGCGCCAGTCGCCGCCCCTCGCCATGAGCGGCGGCGGCCTGGAGGATGTGGTCGAGACCTTGATGCATGTCCTTCCTCCGGACTGGCAGTGGTATGCGATCCGGGCCCAGTTCACGGTGCAGACAAAGAGCCGCCCGGAGACCACGGAAACACTTCGAGCGCACGGCGAACGTCTGGCCGACGGGCTGGAGCCATTCGTGGTGGCAGCCGTCAGGTCCGCTGGGCGTGACCTGACGTGCTCACCGAGCGAAGGCACACGCGTTGTCATCGCCGCACATGTCGGCGCGGTCCTTCAGTCCCCTCTCACGGATGATCCTGAACGCCTCCGGCGTGACGTCCTCCTCAGCGCACTCCGGGGAATCTCAGAACCTGTGGGACCGGCACCCACCCGGTGACAGCGGTCCCGCACCAGCGAGAAGTACAGAAAAGAGATCCAGAGATGACAACAGACTCCGCAGCAGCCCAGTCGGTGGGATCACCGCGTCTTTACGCTCTCGAGCTCGTACCCGGCGGCGTGCACCGCATCAACCCGCACGACGGCACCGTGACCGACATCGCCCTCGGCATTCCGGAGGTGCCGGACGGCATCGTGGTGGACGAGACCGAGGGTTATGCGTACTTCACGCTCATGGGAGCGCCGGACACACCGCTCCAGCCCAACGTGGAGCCACCGTTCACCCACCGCAACGGCTCCGTCCAGCGCGTGCCCCTTGCGGGAGGCGTCCCGCAGATCGTCGTGCCGCGGGGCACGTTCACCACCGGCAAGCAGCTCACCACGGACCCCGCGACCGGGCGGCTCTACTGGTGCGACCGGGAGGGCCGCGGCGTCTACCGCGCCGAGCGCGACGGATCCGGTCTGACAGCTCTCATACTGACCGCCGGACAGGGTCCCACTCGCGCCGAGGAGGAATGCGTCGGCATCACGGTCGACACGGCCCATGGCTGGCTGTACTGGACTCAGAAGGGTCCCAGTGACGGCGGCAAGGGCCGCATCCTCCGTGCCCGGCTCGAACTTCCCGATGGAACCTCTCCCGGCGACCGCGACGACATCGAAACGCTGTGGGAAGGGCTTCCCGAGCCCATCGACCTCGAACTCGACCCGAGTGGCCAGGTTCTCTACTGGACCGACCGCGGCGCCGGCCCGCTGGGCAACACTCTGAACCGCGCTCCCGTACCGCCGCCCGGACGGCGAGGCGACACGCCCACGATCGTCGCCAGCGAATTCCACGAGGCCATCGGACTGGCCATCGACCATGCGCGAGGCAACGCCTACGTGTCCGACCTCTCGGGTGCCGTGTACGAGATCACTCTCGCGGACGGTAGCAAGCGGCTCGTGACGAAGTTCCCCGGCCCGGTCACCGGACTCGCACTCGTGCTCTGAACAGGCTCCGTCTCACATCCCATGCGGACACGAACACACACCACATCTTCCTCTCAGGAGCCTCCTGTGCACGATCTGCTGGCCGAAGCCATCCAAGCGCACGGCGGACTGGACCGCTGGAACCATTTCGACACCCTCCGGGCGACCATCGTCAGCGGCGGCGAACTCTACGTCCTCAAGGGCATGCCGCAGGACCCCGCGCCCCGCGAGCAGGTGATCTCCCTGCACCGGCAAAGCGCATCCGTCCAGCCGTTCGGCGCGCCCGATCAGAAGACCCGCTTCACTCCCGAGCACGTCGCGATCGAGAAGCTCGACGGCACCGTGGTGGCCGAACGCAGCAACCCCCGCGCATCGTTCGCGGGCCACGAACTCACTACCGCGTGGGACCCGCTGCAGCGCGCCTACTTCAACGGTTACGCACTGTGGACCTATCTCACCGTGCCCTTCTCCCTCACTACCCCCGGCACGCGGATCGAGTCCATCGCGCCGTGGCAGGAGGGCGCCGAGACCTGGCGGGGCCTCCGGGCCACGTTCCCCACCGGTTTCGCCAGTCACAGCCAGGTCCAGGAGTTCTACTTCGGCGACGACGGCCTCCTGCGGCGACACGATTATCACCTGGACGTGGCAGGAGGCGACCCCGCCACCCAGTACGTGTACGACATCGTCGACGTCGCAGGCATCCGTGTCGCCACCAGACGGCACGCTTTCATGCGAGCCGCCGACAACAGCCCCCTCCGCGAACGGGAGATGGTGTTCGTCAACATCAGCAACCTCCGCTTCAGCTGATGTTCCGCGCTGGTGGCGTTGCCAACCCGCATTCCCCGTCGCGGCCAGTGATGGGGGCGGTCATGCGCAGCAGGCACAGAGACAGCGCCACCAGTCCCCGGCCGGGTGTGTAGCCCTTACCGGCCGGGCTGGACCTGGGTACACCAGCGGTCTTCCATACCGTCTCGGAGTCGACGGTCACTTCCGCCAGCAGGCCAGCGCGGCCCCGCCGTGGTGTCCGTGTCTGGGTGACGGACTGAGCCTTGCCCGATGTTGGGGGACCTCCACGGCGATGCTCCATGCCACGCGCCACGGCCCAACCAGTCACTCGGACGCGGCCCACGACACCACCTCCCCTCACTGTGTCAGCCGCTGTGCCTAGGTGTGTCGGCATGTCTTCACACCTTTACCGGGACTGAGCCACGCGTCCCGGGCGTCGGTCCACACGGTCGTCTCTGGTCCCCAAGAGGCCTGACGACCAACCATTTCGCGCGAGAGTCGAGTCGTGCGCTCGCCCACTCTTGTCGGCTCCAGCCGAGGCCAGGCCGCGCAGCCACCCGGCGAGGAGGCGTGCGTGTGTTCCCCCCTGTCCTGCCGTCGTATCAGGGGCTGCTACGCTGCCTTAAGTAAAGCGTTCGCTTTACTTAGATGTTTGATGTGGCGCACGGATCCTCCCTTGCGCCAGCTGGCCCGCTCCGCTCGATCGCCTCCCTCCGAAACAGCAAGGACACCGCGCCATGACTACCGCCCCCAGGGAAACAGCGGCGGCGTCGACCGTCTCTCCAGGAACGGACGGAGGTGCGTCGACCTCCCGTACCGTGGAGGGCAGTGGCCGGCCGTCGCATCCCTGGCTCTCACTGCTGTGCGTGTGCCTCGGGATGGCCATGACTTTCGTCAACATCACAGCAACCATCTCCTCACTCGGCCCTATCCAGTCCGATCTGCACCTCACCGCCACGACACTGGTATGGGTGACGAGCGCCTATTCCCTGGCAGTGGCCGGCCTGACGCTCTCGGCGGGTACCATCGGAGACCTTTTGGGCCGGCGGACGGTCTTCCTCGCGGGTACAGCGATACTCGGCATCGGCAGTCTCGTGTGCTTCTTCACCGACAGCTCAGCCGGCGTCATCACCGGACAGGCCGTCATGGGCGTCGGAGGTGCCATGGTGCTGCCCAACAGCCTCACCGTAGTGAGCACGAGCTTCCACGACGCCCGCCGACGCACGGAGGCCATCAGCATCTGGGTGGGCTTTTCCGGCATCGGGCTCGCTGCCGGCCCCCTGATCGCGGGTGTTCTCCTCGCCCACTTCTCCTGGCACAGCGTCTTCCTCGTCAACGCCGTTATTTCAGCGCTGGTGCTGCTCGCCACACCTTTCTTCGTCGTCGACACCCGTCATCTCGGCCGCCGGATCGACATACCGGGAGTACTGCTGGCCACTGTCTCCGTCGTCGCGCTCACCTACGCCGTGATCCAGGGCAGCCACGTCGGCTACACGAACGGCCACATCCTCACGGCCTGGACATTTTTCCTGCTGGGCCTCGTGGTGTTCCTCGTCGTCGAAAGCCGCTCCGCCGACCCCATGCTCGATCTGCGTCTGTTCCGATCCGTGTCCTTCTCGACCACCATGGCCGTCGGCGCGGCGGGGATGTTCGGCTTCGGCGGCGTCCCTTTGATCATGGTTCTCTACTTCGAGCGAGTGCAGGACACCTCCGCACTGAACACAGGCTGGCGCCTCATGCCCACCCTCGCCGTTTACGTGCTGGTCAGTGCCGTGGCAGCGCGCCTGGTGGCGCGGGTCGGCTTCAAGACCATGCTCTCGGCGGGCCTGGTGGTCACCGCACTCGGGGCCGTGTGCCTTCTGGCCACACCGGCAAACGCCTCCTACGAAGCGGTATGGCCGGGCATGGTCATCTTCGGGCTGGGTGAAGGACTTGTGCTGGCACCCACCACAGCAGCGGCGGTCACCAGTGTCGGGCACGATAAGGCCGGCATGGCCAGCGCCGCCGTCAACATGTTCCGTCAGCTCGGCAACGTCCTCGGCACAAGCATCATCGGCAGTCTCCTGACCAGCCATTTCGCGCACATCCTGCCGCAAAGCCTGAGGAGAGCGGGAGTTCCGGCACCCGTAGCCGCGCACGTGGCCCACGCCGTGAGCGATGGTAGCTCCGCTCATTCCCCCGACGGGGCGGAGGCAGCGGCGATCGGACATGCGATCGCGCATGCGTTCACCGACTCCGTCCACATCGGACTCATGGTGACGGCAGCCGTACTGATAGTGGTGGCGATTCCGGCGGCGCTCTTCGTCATCGGCAGGAATCCGGTCGGCCGGGCATAGCGCCCCACGAGCAGCTTCTCGTCCCCGTCGGCTTCAACGCTGACGCATCAACAAGGTAACAGCCGCCAACTGCCACAAGGGGGCAGGTATGTCAAGCATCCGAGACGCACACGGGCACAGCAAAACGAGGGCCGACTCCGCGGACGCCTGGGCTGTCATTGATCTGGTCAATCGACTCAACCGGGCCGTTGATGAATGGGACATGGACGTTCTCGTCGGTTCCTTCACCGAGGACGGAGTCCTCCACCATCCGCGGGGCACGGTCCAGGGACACGAACAGCTCAAGCGCTTCTACGACGATCACCGTCCGTTGACGGCCGGGGTACGCCGGGCATGCCTCAACCATGTCGTCGACCGGAACGACGACGGCACCCTGACGGTCACCAGCAACTGTCTGGCGTTCCGAGTCGCCGAACCGGACGCCGCCACGGCAGTCGGACCGGAGCCTGTGACCGTGAACAGGAACGGTCTCCCGGTCATCTACCTGTACAGCATCTGGCGCGACCTGTGCCGCAAAGATCCGCTCAAAGGGTGGCGAATCCAGGAGAAGTGGGTGGCGAGCATTATCGTGAACGCAGAGGCAAGTCCACACTGACTTCAGCGTCCTGCATCCGTCGCCGGTCGACCACGGGCCGGGCCGTGCCGCAGGGCGGGCACCAGCCGTCCCTGAACCCCGCCCCCGGACGCGGCCGGTCGACGCCGGCTCGCCGCAGTACGTGCAGCGGGCGGCGCCGTGGCATCCTCATCCCCCGCCCGACGCCCTTCCCGCGCGTCACGAACACGTGAGCAACTTCCATGGAGCCCGCACGAAGTCGCGCCGGCACCAACCGTCGGCCATCGGTAACGACACGTCTCTATGAGGTCAGAGGGTCAACAAGCACTGGCCCTTGAGGTGACCGAGCCGTGGTGTCCGTGTCAGGATGGCGAACTGAGCGTGGGCGATGTGTGGGCTTTGCAGCCCGCAACGGCCGGATGACCGCCGGCGAGGACCGCGGTTTCCCGGCCGAGGCCCACACGCGAGCAGTCGGCAACGCCCCGGCCTGCACGGTGACCGCTCCGAGCCCTACGCGGCGACGTACCCTGCCGCCCAGGTCCGCGCGGTGGTCGGTGCCTCGAACGCCTTGCGCCGCCGCCCTCCGCCTAAGCGGCCGGGACCGGCGTGGGCAAAGCTCGGCGCCCACGATCTTGCCGGCCCATGGGCTGACCGACGTCCTACGGCCTGGATGATGTCCGGCACACGCACGGTCAGGCTTGCGCCGTGCTCGGTCTCGCCGCGCGACTCGTGCGAACGGGGCGGCGCCACGGTGACGTCGGATGCGCGTCAGCGCCGGACTGATTAGGCTCGTCGCGTGGTCCGCCCGGCCGCCGGGCGCCCTCCCGGCCAGTACGGGACCGGCGCCGGCACTCCGGCGGCAACAGACAGACACAGGAAGCCCGGTGGCTCTCGCGGACCGGACCCGATGACGGGACCCGGCGCGGCCTGCGGGACGCGCCACGGATTCCGGCACGGCCTGGGGACGAGGTGCCGCACGGGCTCGGCGAGGAAAGCGACCATGGATTGGCGTCATCACGCGGCGTGCCGCACACACGACCCTGAACTCTTCTTCCCTGTCGGCGATGCCGGGCCGGCCCTCCTGCAGATCGAGAAGGCCAAGGCGGTTTGCGAGGGCTGCCCCGTCATCGAGCGGTGTCTGGCGTGGGGTCGGGACACCGGCATGGAGTTCGGCGTATGGGGCGGCCTCAGCGAGAGCGAGCACCGCGCTCTCAGGCGCCGTCGAGCCCTCGCCGGCATCCGCCGTGATCGGCGATGGGCGAACGGGGCCGAACCCCTGCGGGACTGACCGGTGGACTCTGCCGCGCACCGCGCCGCGCACGAGGTCGAAAGCGCTGCCTTCGGACCCCGACCGTACGGCTGGACCACCTCGCGAAAGGATCGTCCGGGGTGTGGCGCGGCCTCAGGTGGCGGGATCGCCCCGCCACCTGAGGCCGCACACCGCCACACGCGTTCCGGGCGGCCCCGGCGTGTTCCTCAAGCTCTGACGGCCTACCGTGAGGCATGCCGCGAGAAAGCGCAGCGCGGCGGGGGCGCTCCTCCCTCGTCGGCATTCGTACCCGCCCGCAGGCCGCGCCAGACGGCGATGGGGGATCAGTACGGCCCCGAACCGGCCGCGCCGGCCCGGCAGGCCTCCTGCTCCAGTACGTACTCGACGGACCGGACGAGGAGCGTTTTGACGGACTCGCGGCGGCGGGCGTCACAGTGGAATACGGGCACATGGGGGTCGAGGTCGAGGGCCCGGCGCACGGTGCCGGCGTCGTAGGGACGTGCGCCGTCGAAGGTGTTGACGGCGACCACGAACGGCAGCCCACGCTGTTCGAAGTAGTCGATGGCGGCGAAGGAGGCAGCGAGTCGGCGGGTGTCCGCCAGCACGACCGCGCACAGCGCCCCGGCGACCAGTTCGTCCCACATGAACCAGAAGCGGTCCTGTCCAGGCGTGCCGAACAGGAAGAGGTCGAGTCCTCTTCGGAGGGCGATCCTGCCGAAGTCCATGGCGACGGTGGTCGACGTCTTGGCGTCGACACCGGCCGTATCGTCTACGCCGATGCTCGACCGCGTGAGGTTTTCCTCGGTGTGGAACGGGACGATCTCGCTTATCGCGGAGACCAGGGTGGTCTTACCGGTGCCGAAACCCCCCGCTATGAGAATCTTGACCCCTTGCGGCAAGGGCTCGTCGGCGGCCGGGTTGGCGGGGACCGGACGGCTGTTCGTGAAGATGGTGTATTCGGGCATGTGCGTACTCTCCAAGGCGGAATGCGCCGAGGCCCCTGGCGCGGACAGCTGGTCACAGGGCGCGCAGGCCGTCCAGTACTTCCTGGATGACCGGGATGTCGGGACGACCGTCGGCGTGCAGGGGCCGACTGATCTGGATCGCGTCCATGTCAAGCAGGTCACCCAGCAGTATCCGCACCACACCGAGCGGAAGACGCATGCGCGCCGTGAGTTCGCTGACGGACTGGGGGTGCTGGCAAAGGGTCAGGAGCCGGCCGTGCTCCGGCTCCACGCCGTCCCAGGCGTGCAGGGACTGCACCACGGCGACGACGTAGGTGACGAGGTCGAAGGTGCCGCGATGGGCAAGCGTGCGTCCGCGCACCAGCGTGTACGGCCGTACGAGAGCTACCGCCTCGCCGTTCGACCAGGACTCGGGCACGACGTCAGTCGGCCGCGGACGGGGCGGGCGGGCGGGAGCCGACGGCAAGATGCTGTCCGACCCGGCCGACCAGGCGGGCCATCTCGAACGCCACCAGCCCGATGTCGGCGCCCTCTGGGGTGAGGACGGCCAGGCAGGCGTTCTCGCCGGCGGCACACACGAAGAGATACCCGTGCTCCATCTCGACGACGGTTTGGAGTACCGCGCCGCCGCCGAAGTGACGGCCCGTGCCTTTGGCCAGGCTGTGGAAGCCGGAGGCGACGGCCGACAGCTGCTGGGCCGGATCACGGCCGAGCCCGTCCGACGATGCGAGGAGCAGGCCGTCGGTGGAGAGCACGATCGCGTGACCGACCTGCGGCACGCGCCGGACCATGTCGTTGAGCAGCCAGTTCAGGTCGGTGGTCCGGTCCGGGCCAGATGCGGACGTCATCGGTCGGTTCCCCTCTTGGGTGCGTCATGCTGATGGTGTGCGGGCAGAGCGGTGCGGGAAAGCGGTGGCAGGCCGCCACTGTCCGGCCACGGGTCCCGCCCTTCCCGACGGCCCCGTGCCAGGCCTGTCTGCAGGGCGCTCATGAGCGAGCGCACCCGCTCGGGACGGCCGGGCGCCGGGGTGCCGATGCCGTCGTCGTCGTGACCAGACCAGGGCGGCTGGTGCACTTCGTCGACGTAACCGGTGTCTCCCCACGGATGGTCGGCACCGGTGCCGGGAGCCTGGTTCGCGGTGGTGCCGCTCCAGTCGACCGGCACCGTGCTCGGCCCGGCGCCATGGCGTAGCTGCGGGGCGAGGCTGGCCCGTCGTACACGCCTGGGCAGGCCATCCACGGTCTGCGGATCCACAGTCCCGTCACCGTGCGGTGGCCTGGAGCCGGGTGGTGGCGCTGTCCCGTGCGGCGACTGGTGGGCACCCGCGTGGTGGCCGGAGCGGTCCGCACCCGGAGCACCCTGGTAATGGCCGTCGTACGGGTGCGGGTACGCGTACGGGGCGGTGACGACCGGTTCCTGTCGGGACAGGGCGAAGAGGCCGTCGGCCCGGTCGGGGACACCCGGCGGAACGGGTGCTGCGGCCGGTGACGTGGATGCGCGGGGGGGGGCTCCGGCGCACCCTCGGCCACACCATTGCCGGGTGCGACGGTCCGCGCTGCGGGACGAACCCGGTGCACGTCCGCTTCCGCCCGGCCATGTGCCGCGACCGTGCCGCTCGCCGCTGTCGAAGACGCCTGCGTGATGCGTTCGTGCGGAGTGCTGCGGTCCTGGCCCGGGATCGGCGGCCCGAAGCGGTGCACAGCCATCGGCACGATGTCCGGACCGTCGGCCGTGGCCTCCTGTAGGAGGTCGGCGGGCAGTCGTACGATCGCGGTGACCCCGCCGTACGGCGAGTCGCGCAGGACGACACCGATGCCGTGCCGCCGCGCCAGTCTGCCGGCCGTCACCAGCCCGAGCCGGGTGCTGTCGAGACGACTGAGATCGGTGGGCTCGCTGAGCAGGATGTTGGCGTCATGCAGGTGCTCGGCGTCCATCCCCAGACCCCGGTCGTCGATCTCGACAACGAGGCCGCCCGCTCCAAGGCTCACGCCGACGCGTACCTGGGTGTGCTCGGGAGAAACGTTCTGTGCGTTCTCGATGAGTTCGGCGAGCAGGTGGACGACGTCCGCGACCGCGTGCCCGGCCACCCCCACGTCGGGCACCGGCAGTACGGTGACCCGCCGGTAGCGTCCGTCTCGGCGATGGCGCCTCGCACCACGTCGACGACGGAGACGGGGTTGCGCCATACGCGCCCGGGCGCGCCACCGGACACGATGATCAGCCCTTCCTCGTAGCGGCGCAGCCGGGTCGACATCTGGTCCAGCCGGAAAAGCTCGCTCAGGCGCCTCGTGTCCTCCTCATGACGCTCCATCGATTAAGCAGCCCGAGCTGGCGCTGCACCAGCGCCTGGCTACGGCGGGCGAGGTTGACGAACACATCGCTGATGCTGCTGTGCAGCCGTACGTCCTCTGCGGCGAGGTCCACAGCGGTGACCTGGAGGGCGAAGAAGGCGTCACCGAGCCGGGCCATCTCGTGGTGGACGAAGGCCAGCCGGGTCATGTCGGCCGTCACGTCGACCTGTTCACCCCGGCGCAGCCGACCTACGACGTTGCGCAGCTGGTCTTCGGTCAGGTTGCGGGCTGAGTCGCGCAGGCGGGCGACGTCGCCGACGAGTGAGCGGCCGAGCCGTACGGAGAGTACCACCGACACGATGAGGGCGACCAAGCCAAAGACGCCGGCGGCGACGAGCCGCCACAGTGCCCGTTGAGCGGGGGCCCGGTGAGGGTGAAGACGACGGAGATGTCGTCCAGGGCCAGCTTGTTGGACCGCTCCCACTGTGTGTCGTAGGCCTTGCGCCATTCCTCAATGGGGAAGGGGAGCCGGGTGGCCCGGGGGCCGGCCGCCGCGAGTTTCCGTTCCAGCGCGGCCACCCGCGCCAGTGGCTGTCCCGGGGCGGCCAGCCGCTCGAGGGTGCCCGCTGTTCGGACGGATACCGGCTCAGGGCAAGGGCGTCGAACTGGTCGGCGGCTCCCGCGTCCCGCACGATCACGGCGTACGTCGCGGGGTCCAGCCGCTGTGTGCCGGCGCTCGCCGAGACGAGCGCGTCGGCCTGGGACAGCAGATCGCTGGCCAGGGTGTGGGTGTACAGGGCCTGTCCGAAGCGCTGGGCCTCGCTGTCGGGCAGGATCGTCATCGCGTCGAAGGCCTCGGCGATGGCCGCGTTGATCCGCGTATAGGCGTCCAGCACCGCGTCCGGGGCGGCCGTGCGGGTGTCGACGTGCCGGCGCAGCTTACCGAGACCGTCCAGCCGGCGCTCCGCCGCGGCGACGGTGCGGTGCACTCGGGGGCTCTCCGCGCCGCGGACCGCGTCGTCGTCCGCCTGCCTCAGGAAGGCTAGGACCGCGGTGTCGGTGGCGGAGCGGCTGCTGACCAGGTCCTTTGCGGACTCTGACGGAGGGCGAGCCGTCCGGGGGGAGGAGAGGTACACCAGACTGGTCCGGCGCTCGCGCTGGAGTCCGATGTACACCTCTCCCAGGGGCCGAGCCAAGTGGTTGCCGATGGTGTCGACGTGGCGGAGGGTCAGGGCGTCGCCCAGGGACAGGTACGCGGCGTACGTCCACAGGACGGTGAGGGAGAGCAAAGGGAGCAGCAGCAGTGCGGTGATCCTGCTGCGAATGTTCCATCGGGGGGATCTCAATGTGACTGCCGTATCTGCTCACGCGGCGGACCTGCAGCAAGTCCGCCGACGACACTGTGCCGCGGGGGCCTTTTGCACACCGTCCGCACGTGCTGATTTCTACCGAAACCGAAGATCACTCTCGGCCATGCCTGCCCGTCGGTTCCATGGAATGTGCCCGTACGTCACGTGGTGTGTGCACTGTCTGCGCGGGTCAGCGACGCAGAGGTGACGACACACCGACACACAGGTCCTGTGTGTCGGCGCGTCGGGTTCGCGATGGCCGAGGCCGGGTCGGGCGTGCCGGAGAGCGCACATTCCATGGCGACGACCCACGCGCCGGTACCGGCGCGGTGATCGCATCTGCGCCTACTTGTCGGCGGCCGTGGCGGCGTCCAGCCGCTGCGACACGAATGCCTGGCGGCGGCGGGTGAACCGGGGGCGAGGTAGCGGAAACGAGCGTCGGCCGGAGCCGTCGCAGGTGTACGGCATATCTGCGCAACTGCTCGAACGCGACTTGGAGTTGCACTTGCCCGGCCTTCGGTCCGTGGCCGATGGTGGGCTGGCTCCGCACCGCCCCACCGGCCCCGACGCAGTGGTCGGCCGATCCCCCGTCACCGTGAGAGACCCTCGCAGAAGGGCGCTGCATGTCATCACGCCATTTCAGAGCACCGGCCGCGGTGGTCGCCTCGCTGCTGCTCGCGACGGCCACGCCGAGCGTCGCGCGGGCCGCCGTAGTGGACGACGCCCCGCACTCAGGGGCCCCGGCCGCTGCCCCGGCCGCGCACTCCGTCAGACTCGACAACGGGTCCGTCGTGCGGTGGTCCGCCGACGGCACCGGCACTCTGACCACGAAGGACGGCACCACGCGCGCGTTCCCGGTGCCGGTCACCGCCGGCCGCAGCGGGCTGGGGGAGGCCATCACCCCCTCCGCCTCCCTGCTGCGGCGCCGCGCCGACAACGCCGCGCTGACCGCGTACCAGGTCGGGACCCGCGCGGACGCGTCCATGGTGCGGCCCGAGGCCATGAACACCGGTGCCGTGCACCTGCCCGACCGTGTCCGGGAGGCCGTCGACGCGTCCGCCCGGGGTGTCGCGCGGCGCTCGGCGGCAGCGGCCGGGATGCCCTCCAACGAAGGTCTGACCACGTCCTTCCAGTCGTACCTGAACGCGGGCGGGGTCAACGCCGTCGGTGCGTTCCAGGACGCCGACACCTACACGCACGCCCTGCCCGGCGCCGGGCAGATCATCACGAACGTCTCCATCGGCGACCTCACCGACCAGTCCATGGCGGACGCCGGCGACGACTACGTACGGCAGTACGGGCCCACCACCGTGCTGCGGGACGGCCGGCGCTACCTCGACTACCCGTCGCTGCCGCTGATCCCCACCTACGTCAGCGACGACAGGGGCCGGCTCGACCCGGCCGGATCCACCGAGGGCCAGGACCCCAATCTCGGCGAAGTCCTGCTCGACTTCTCGATGATGGCGCCCCTGCCGCACGACCGGCAGCGCCCGGAGGCCACCGGCAGCGGTGCCACCGATCTGCTCGGCATCGCGCCCGGCGCCCAGTACCGCCTGGTCGTGCCCCAGGAACCTTCCGCCCCGGGCATCGCCGCCGCGCTACGGGCCGCCGCGGCCCAGAAGCCCCGCCCCACCGTCATCACCGCGAGCCTCGGCTTTGGCACCGACGGCACCCTCGGCTTTCCCTCGCGCTGGCTGGAGGACGACCCGGAGATCCGGGACACCCTGCGCGGCATCGTGGACTCCGGCATCGTCGTGGTCGTCTCCTCCAACGACGGCACCCGTCTCGGACTGCCGGTCTCCGTCGGTCCCGACGGCGGCAGCACCCCCACCGAGCGCACCGCGGACGCCCGCCGCGAGACCGCCATCGACGACGTGGCCGCGACCACGACGCCCTCCCGGGCGCGCGACACCGGGGTCATAGCCGCCGGTGGCAGCACCACCGACGACACCCTCACCTCCGGTGACGTGCGCACCGCCGCCTACCCGACCACCCGCTACAACGGCTCGGCCGGCTACTCCTCCGGCTTCGGCAGCCGCGTCGATCTGGCCGCCCCCGGCGACAACCTGCCCTGCCTCATCCACACCGCCGACGGCACGGGTGTGGTCCTCAACGGCGGCACTTCCGCCTCGGCCCCGATGATCGCCGCCGCCGCTGCGGACGTCCTCGCCGCGGCCGAGGCCACCGGACAGAAGCTGACGCCACGCCAGGTGCGCAGGCTCCTGGTGAGCACCGGCCGCCCGCTCGCCCAGCCCCCGCAGGCCGACCGGAGCCTGCGCATGGGGCCGCGGCTGGACGTCACGGCGGCGGTGGAGAAGGTCCTCGCCCGGCGGCACCCCTTGGCTCCGGCCGCGAGCCGGCTCTCCGTCGCCCAGCGGCAGGTGTTGTCCGTCACGCCCACCACCGCCTTCGTCGAGGCCACCGACCCGGCCGCCATCGACCTGGCGGGCCCGCGCGATGACGACGGCGACGGCTCCGGCCAGAACACCGTCTCCCCGATCACCTTCGGCCTCGACCTCACCGGCGCCCGGCCTGGCCTCACCTACCGGCTGCGCGTGGCGGGTGGCCGGACCATCCCGGCCGACGGCCCCAGCCTGCGCCTGCTGCCGGGCGAGTTGCTGGCCGCAGCCGGGCTGCCGCTCGCCGCGACCGGCCCCCGTAGTGTCGAGGTCACCTTCGAGGCGGTGGACCACGGCAAGGTCGTGGCCTCGGCCGGCCGGCGGGTGACGTTCACGGCCGCCGACGGCACCTACAGCCAGCCGCAGGCCCCGACCGCCCCCGGCACCGCCGTCCTCGGCCGGCCCGTCACCGTCCACTACGACCTGACGGGGCTGCGCGACACCACCGACCCCGAGCTGGTGCTCTCCTCCGTCGGCCACTGGACGCCGTTCACCACCACGGACAAGTTCCGGGCCGCCTGGCGCACCCCGCTCACCGCCGCCAAGGGTTCCGTCACGATCCCCGCCTCCGCCTTCGCCCCGGGCGGCGCCGGGCTGTACGGCGTCGGCATAGCCCTGCACGGCGGAGGCGTCTACGGCGACTTCCGCGCCCTGCGCGTGGCACCGGGCACCGGGCAGCGGCCCGAGGCGCCCCTGCTGGGCCACGGCGCGGCCACCGGGCACTCCGTGAGCCTCACGCGGGCCGATCGCCGGCTGACGCTGTCCTGGGACGCGGGCGGGGTGCGCGGTGCCGACGGTGCCGCCGTCGAGTTCCTCACGCCGGCGCCCACCCTGTACGGCGCGCTCAATACCACCACCAACCAGAACGGCAGCGGCCGCGACGACAACGGGGTCGACCACGCCTCGACGCTGCTGCGCCCGCTGCCGTCGGCGAAGGGACGCACCACGCTGGATCTGACGGCGCTCGGTCTGCCCACCGGGCTCCAGTACCCGGTGCGCGTCCTGGCCACCCGGCACGGCACACCCGTCGGGGAGGCGTCACCGACGTCCTTCGTGGAGTACCTGGACGGCGACACCGTCCCGCGCACCCTGGAGAACTTCGAAGTCACCGGCGACACCGCGCTGCTGGCCACGGACACCTTCGCCGACGGCCGCCACACCGGGGCCGACACCACGGCCTACTCGCTGGCCGACGGCCGCCTCGGCGGTTCCGTGTCGCACGAGACGGGCACGGGGATGATGCAGGTGGTGGTCGGCGCGGACGCCACGACGGGGCACACCCTCGTCGCGCACCACCCGTTCGCCGGCGGCGCCCTGCCCGAGGTGGACCTGCGCGACACCGCGACCGGTGAGCGGGTGCGGCTGAGCACCCTGGATCCCGATGCCGGCACCACCTCCGTGTACTACCAGGGAGGTGTCGTGGACCCAGCGCGTCACCGGGCCGTCGTCGTCACGTACAACGCCGTCACCGGGGTGGACCGGCTCTGGACGGTCGACATGGCGACCGGCGCGGTGTCCGCGCCCGTGCCGGTCAACGCGTCGAGTCCGGGCCGAGCCTTCAGCAACGTCTCGGTGGACGCCTTGACCGGTGTCTTCTTCGTGGCGACGAGCGGCACGATGGGTCCGTGCCTGTCCGGCCGGGTGCCGTACGCGGCGGTCCGCTTCGACGCGGGCACCCACACCGTCTCGCCGCTGGCGAACATGCCCCTGTGCACGGCCGGTCTGCTGCCCGACGGCAAGGGCGGGAAGGTGTACGTCGCCGCCGGGCCGACCACGCCCGACTACAGCAGCGGCGCCTTCCCGACCAGTACCTGGCGCACCGCCGACCAGGGCGACCTGTCCACCGGCGGCGCCGCCGACCTCGGGACGCGCGGTGTGCACTGGCCCGTCCTCGACACCCTGCACCACGTGGCCGTCGTCGCCCACCTGTACGAGGCGGCCACCAGCGGCGACAACAACGCCCTCAGCGAGGTCACGGTCGTGAACCCCGACACCGGCGAGGTGCTCGCCCGGCATCCCGTGGCGAACATCGTCAACTCCACCCTCGCCGTGTCGAACTTCGAGTCCACGTCCCGCCGGGGTCTGTTCCTGGATCCCGGGACCCGCACGGCCTACCTGGTCAATCCCTGGGCCAACGGGCTGGAGCGGATTCGGTACTGACACATCCCCGTCGGCCGGCGGCTCCCTGTGACAAGGGGCCGCCGGCACCGGGACGTCACCGGCGTTCAGCGTCCGTCGCCTCGAGGAAGACGGGATTGGTCAGGGCTGCCATCGGACCGAACAGCAAGGCGTCGCCCATGGTGTTGCCCTGCCCGGGACTCCCGTCCGCCATCGGGTGCCGGACCTCGGCACGTACGTACGAGGCGAGAGAAGCGGTCGTCCGCCACACCACCGTGCCGGAGCCGGACGCGTCCACCGACTCCTGGTGCATTTGGCCCTCGTCAGTGATGAACCTGACCGTCCCATGAGGCACGCCCCGCACATCGAGACGGACGTCCACCGGTGCGTCGGCGGGCACGCTCAGCGTCTCACCGATGCCGGCCTGCCTGCCGTGCCCGGTGACGGTGAAGGCGAGTTCGACCGAAGCGGACTCCGCGATGTAGCTGCGGCCCGCACGGATGCCGTCCATGATCGAGTCGGTGGCCAGGTCGTCCGCCCGGACGACGTTGTGCGGCAGACCGATGACCTGCGGCTCGCTGTGCGCGTCGCTGTTGCCCATGGCCGGCAGCCAGCGCTTGCCCGTACGGACCGCCTCGCCGAGCTTCTGGTCCCAGGTGCTGACCGCGTGCTCGTCGTCGTAGGTCCAGGGGCCGGTCCATACCTCGGTGGCGTCGGCGTCGTCGAATCCGAACTTCCACTGGCAGGCAACGTAGGCGCAGTACATGTGCGCGGGGACGACGAGGCCGCCGCCCCGGCGCACCTGGCGGGCGAAGCGGCCGAACGCGTCGTCGCGCGAGCGGTAGCGCCAGTCGACCCACTCGCCGGGCGGCAGGCCGAGCGCCAGCCAGTGTCCGTTGCGGGTGGTGACCTCCTCGCCGGTGATGACGAGCAGGTCCGGTCCGGCGTACTGACCCCACACCCCATGCGAGGCCGGGGTGTTGTGGTCGGTGGAGACGATGAAGTCCAGCCCGGCGGCACGGGCGCCGGCCGCAACCTCGGCCGGCAGGCGCTTGCCGTCGGAGTGGACGGTGTGCAGGTGGCAGTCGCCGCGGTACCAGGCACGGCCGCGCCCCTTGGCCCGCCGCGGCGGGTAGGTGTTGACGTGGGCGGGGCCGGGCTCGCCGTAGGTGAGCGTCACCTGGACGCGGTAGTTCATGCCCTGCGGGGCCACCTGGTACGGCCCGAGGACAACGTGCCAGGTGCCGGGGTTAACCGGGCCGGGCAGGTATCCGGGCGTGGCGTCACTGTTGCTGATCTCGAAAGAGGTGCGGAAGCCGCCCGACCAGCCACGGAAGCCACGGCCGCCGAGCGCGGTGCCGCGCTCGTCGAAGATGCCGATGTCGCAGGAATTGCCGGGCGTTCCGGCCGGGACGGCCGGCTTGTCGTAGGCGTACGAGACAGCGATCTTCTGTACGCCTTCGGGAACCTGCACGGGCAGGTAGACGAAGTCCGCGGTCCCGGTCTCCAGAAACCCGGTGATGACGCTCGTCACCTCGTCACTCGCCGGCCGGGTGGTACCGGCCGGCCCGTCGGCGGCGTGTGCGAAGGAGACCGGGTCGAGGGTCAGGGCGGCGGCACCGGCCAGTCCCGCTGTGAGCAAGCTGCGTCGGCCCGGTCCGCCGTCCGGCGTGCCACGGGCCGCGTCCGGGGTGAGGGGGTGCGTGTGGTGCTCGCAGTATCCGTCAAGGCACATGGTTATCCTCGGCAAGGTCGACAAGTAAGGAACGGGGAGATGTGCATGGTGAATGCACTTAGGCGTTCAGACCCTGATGCGCCGTGGTGGACAGGCGGTGATCCGGCGTTGAAGACCGCGCGGCACGTGGGTTGCGGCCTGTCTCCTGCCGCAGTTGCCCTGTCGTCCGGCGCGTCACCCGCCACCGGCAGACTCCCATGCACGACATCGTCGCTAAGTCCCGAGGACGCAGGAGCAGGCATACGGCGCAGTGCGCTTGAACACCCGGGTGCAGTCGGCCGGCCACTTGGCGGGAGGACAGTCGCGGCCTATCCATTGCCCGCGGCAGCGAAAGTCACGCAGGACGACGTGCAGACCGGCCCGCACGGCACTCGGGCAGGTCACGTCCGACCTCGGCGCGGCTGGAAGACGAGGCGATACCCGATCCCACGACGGATTTCGCTGGTCTGACGACCCTGCTTCTGGGACCGACGGTGCAGCGCCAGAAGGTCGTGGGGCCATGCGCGTTGGCTCAGCCTGACGACCGGAACCGCTGCCACTATGGTGGCTGGGAAGACCGTCGATCTCCCGCCTGCGAACTGGCCGCCGCGCTGCGGCCGGCGTCATGAGCCGTGCGCTACAGCAAAGTAAGAAGGAGACGGCAGGGCCCGCGCGCTCGTCCGCGCCCTGACCGCCGCACCCCTTTGCGCCGGACCGCATGACATCGCGTTCACATGCCCGGCCCTCTGTGACGCAAGTGCTTCGCCCGCCACCTACGCGGCCGCCCGGTGTGCGCCCGCCCGGGCGGGAACTGCGTACCCATCGTCACCGACGATGCCCTGCCCCGGGACAGCGCGAACGGTCCGTCCGCTGGAGATCAGCGAGTCCGACGTGCCGGAGCAGGCGCACATGACGGCGAGTCAGGCACTGCCTTGTGGCCGGTGCGATGCGGCCGGCGAAGCAGTGGGCAGTCCTGCGGTGGCCACGGGCACGGACGTACCGGGTGGCCGGCTGGACCGCTTCCTGTCTGGTGGGGCGGCCCGTGGGTACCGGCGGACTTCGTCGCGCTGCACGAATACGGGCCCGAACGACACCGGCGGCCCACCAGCTGAGGTCCCGTTGGCGGCGATCCACCGCCGGCATCATAAGCCGATCCGGCTCACCGAGTAGCCGCTGATCGACTTCTCCCGGGGCATCCTGTTTCTCCTTCCCGGGCGATAGGCAGCCTCCGTCACCACGCTGGCCGAGGAGCTCGACCCTGCTCTGTGTCCAGCGCCGCGAACCGCTCGGTGGGTGATCTGCCTCACAGGCGCAGTCAGATGACTGATGCCCGAAATGTCGCTGCATGTGAACTTTGACACATGGAGACCATTACCCGCTCCCAGCCGACCGCCGCGAACATGGAGGGTATCGAAATGACTACCGAACGTCTCTGGCTCGTCGGCCTCGGGTTCCGCACGGAACGCGGCCGCCTGGTGCACCACTACTACGTCATCCCCCATGCCGCCGACGCCGAGCTGGCCCGCTCCGCGGCGCTGCGGAAAGCGGACACGCCGCGTGAACGTGCCGTGCGGGGCGGCCGGGAACTCGACGAGGAAACGGCGGAACTGCGCCTGGTGACCGTCGATCCGCTGGGTGTACTCCACCTTTCCGCTCCGCTCCGGTGACACTTCCGGCACGACGAGCAGTCGTCCTCCCCCTCCTATGACTGGTCAGCGTGCCCAGCGTCCCTCCTGCGGGCACCGTGTCCGGCTACGCCACATTGAGCATCTGCGCCCCTACGGACGGCCACCGTGACGCGGACCGCAGCGGCCGGAAGGGCCCCCTTGGGCGGCCCGCCTGCCACAGCGACTGCCTGCTGTCCGGCCTGCTGGGCGGTCCGATCGTCAGCCCAGCGCCTTGAGCCGGACACCCTCCACTTGTCGAGGAGCGTGTCGGAAGCGCTGCTGGCGGGGCAGGCTGCGTGATCCGCACAGCTGGCGTCCGCCGGGTATGGGTACGGTGCCTTGTCCGGCCTGGTACGCGCGCGCAGGCGGCTCGCCGGAGCCTTCGCGGTCGCACCCGGGCGGCTATCTGCCAGGCAGGGCCGAAGGCGGCCGCCATGGCCCGCTGGCGGATTCGTAGGGCATTCCCCATACCTCCCTGATGCATCCCTGTGTCCGTTCCTGGTGCTGCCTCCATGGCTGGCCGGCCACGGCACAGGAGAAGGTGGACGAAGATCCGAGCCTGATGTCACAGGGACGGCGCCGACGCCGCCCCGGCCGCTATGCCGTGCGAGTCGGTTCGGAGCCGTTGTCCGGTCCCCCTCGGAGTGCGCTCGATGAGTTATGACGTCCACGATCACAGCCCCGCCATGACGGCCCCCGGCGATGCCCCCCGCGTGCAAAGCAACCGCAGACAGTGGTGGGTACTGAGCGTCATCGCCCTGGCCCAGCTGATGGTGGTGCTGGACGCCACCATCGTGAACATCGCGCTGCCGTCGGCCCAGAAGGACCTCGGTTTCGGCGACGGCGACCGGCAGTGGGTGGTCACCGCTTACGCCCTCGCCTTCGGCAGCCTGCTCCTGCTCGGCGGCCGGCTGGCCGACCTGATCGGCCGCAAGGCGGTCTTCCTGGCCGGTGTGGTCGGCTTCGCCGCCTCCTCCGCGCTGGCCGGCGCCGCCCAGGACTTCACCGTGCTGATCGTCGGCCGCACGCTCCAGGGCCTGTTCGGCGCCCTGCTGGCGCCGGCCGCCCTGGCACTCCTCAACATCACCTTCGCCGGTACGCGGCACCGCGCCAAGGCGTTCGGTGTCTACGGCGCCATCGCCGGCGCGGGTGGCGGCATCGGGCTGCTGCTGGGCGGTGTACTGACCGAGCACCTCAGCTGGCGCTGGACCCTCTACGTCAACCTGGTCTTCGCCGTGCTCGCCGTGGTCGGAGGCAGTGTCTTCCTGCGCGGGGGCCGCCCGGCCGACCGGCCCGCCCTCGACATACCCGGCGCGCTCCTGGCGTCGGGCGGGCTGTTCTCGCTGGTCTACGGCTTCTCCAACGCCGAGAGCCACCACTGGTCCTCCCCGCTGACCTGGGGCTTCCTGGCAGCCGCCGGGGTCCTGCTGGCCGCCTTCGCCGCCTGGCAGGGCAGGGCGGCACACCCGCTGCTCCCGCTGCGAGTGCTGGCCGACCGGGACCGCGCGGCCTCCTTCAGCGTGGTGGCGGTCTGCGGTGCCGGACTGTTCGGCGTGTTCCTGTTCCTGACCTACTACTTGCAGACGTCTCTCGGGTTCGACCCGGTGAAGACCGGTCTCGCCTTCCTGCCGATGATCGGCACGCTGATGGTCGCGGCACAGGTCTCCACGATCGTGCTGGTGCCCCGCCTCGGCCCCAAGTACGTGATCCCGGCCGGTGCCCTCATCGCGGCATTCGCCCTGACCAGGTTCACCGGGCTGGGCCTGAACAGCACCTATACCGCCGACATCCTGCCCTGGCTGATGGTGATGGGCCTGGGCATCGGTCTGGTCCTGCCGCCCGCCGTGAGCCTGGCGACCAGCGGCCTCGTTCCCGAGGACACCGGTGTCGGTTCCGCCACCGTCAACACCATGCAGCAGATCGGCGGCGCCATCGGCACCGCTCTGCTGAACACCCTGGCCACCAGCGCGGCGACCGCCTACGCGCGCGGCAGGCAGCCCACGCCACAGGTCCTGGCCGAGGCGCAGCTGCACAGCTACGCCACCGCCTACTGGTGGTCGGCCGGCTTCTTCCTCGCGGGAGCCGTCATCAGCATCCTCCTGTACCGGGGGACCCGGGCCGACCGCGGGTGACCACAGCACACGAGCCAAAGTCACGCAGACATTCAGCAAGGAACACCGAGCGGCTCCGACTGGTCAACGAGGCCGTCGACAAGCCCGAGAACCTTGTACGCGACGCCGAGGCGTTGAGCGCGCTGCACGAGTGGATCGGCGTGTCCGACGTGGGGCTGTGCACCGTCAGCTCCATCCATTACAAGGCATCGCCGGGCAGATACCGGCCTACGAGTGCGCCATCACCGCCGAGGGCGACAGCCTGGTCATCTGGGCCAAGGTGGGGGCGAGCTGCTGCTCGGCCACTTCACCGCGCAGCCCCCGGTGCCCGTCCCGGACGGTGTGGACCGGCTCGGCTCCCCGGACCACCTGCGAGCCGCTCGGCGACGTCGAACGCGTCTGGCACCAGCACGCCCGGCGGCTGGCCGGCGCGGCCCTGCTGGAGGCCGCCGACCGTACGGCCGACGCCCAGGCCCGGGCCCTGCTGTACGCCCTGCACCGGCTGTTCGCCCTGCGGAGCATCGCACCGCACACGAGCGACCTGCTGCTGACCGACCGGCTGCGCCCCGAGGAGGCCGTCGCGCTGCCCGACGCCGCGGACGAGATCGTCGGGGAACTGGTCCCCGCCGCTTTCACGCTCGTCGCCGGCTTCGGCATCGCCGAGGAGGTGCTGAACGGCCACCCGATCGCGGCACGCCACACGGGAGACCTGCCGTACTGACTCCGGCGACGCGCGCCGCCCCGTCAGCGGTCCAGCGTCCGCGCCCAGTGCTCAGCGCCCGGCGCTCAGGCGGCGAAACCGATGTTGGTGACGTACTCGTACTGGCCCCACTCGGATCCGAGGTCCACCACCGCGTCGTAGATCCAGGCGTCGTCCAGCGCCTGCGCGTCACCCGCCGCCCAGGCCGCGACGATACGGTCCCAGCGGCGGACGTTGAGCGTGCGGTAGGAGACCACCCGCTGGCGGGGGCGGAGGACCTGGGACTGGTTGAGCGGGTGGAACTCCACGCGGGTGCCGCGGCCCTCGCGGTTGAGGCGCGCCAGCAGGTAGCGGGAGACGTTCTGGCGGCGGACCGTACGGTACGCCGTCTCGATCCGCTCCAGGTTCCTCTTCGAGGGATTGCGTTCGCCCCGCAGCCAGGCCCTGAGCGTGCGGTCGGTCACGGTCAGACCGGCCGCACGGGCCGCCTGGCGGGACTGGTCGCTGCGGGTGAGGTAGCGCAGGCGGGCGAGCAGGCCGCGCCGGGCCGTGATCGGGGTGGCGACGAAACCGGCCAGCGCGTCCAGCTGCCGGGCGACGGCCTCGTACCCCTTGATGCCACGCGCCCCGTACGCACCGAAGTTGAGCGTCCTCTCCGGCATCTGCCTCTCTCCTGCCGCCTCTCGACCCGCTACGACCTCACCTACGCGTCACGCTACACGTCCTCGCCGACCGCCACGGGAGTGCCGACGGTGTACACGTCCTTCACCTTCACCTCGCTGACCCCGCGCCCCTCGGGGAACACCGCACGCCAGTCGCCGATCACGTGGAGTTCGTCGGTGCCCATCGCGCGGACGACCATCAGCCCCTCGTCGTAGGCGCGGTGCGCCTTCCACCACAGGTTCGCGAAGGCCTGCGAGCGGATCAGGTGCATCCAGTCGGTGCGGTACAGCTCCCGGTTGTAGTTCGACTCCCCCATCGTGGAGACGAACTTGGAGTACATGGCCTTGACGTACTCCAGTGTCACGTCGTCGTCCTGGGCGATCGCGCGGTCCCGGGCGTCCTTCAGGGCCACGCGGAACTTCTCCAGCAGGCCCTCCGTGGCGCCGGAGGTCCAGGACTCGTGGATCTCCGGCGGGTCGCACAGGCCGTACTTCGGTCCCGACAGGCGCAGCAGCAGGCGCAGGGTCGGCTCGGTCACCCAGAGCGGGCCCGGCTCGTCGCGGCTGCCGATGGGGTTGGGCAGGTAGGCGTCGTGCTCCCAGGCCGGCGGGGTGATCAGGTGGACGCCGGCGCGGCGGCGGTCGTGCTGGTCGCCGGTGGAGTGCTCCAGCTGCCCGAGCGGCAGATGCGTCTTGAGCGCGGACAGGTAGGCGCCGTTGACGTCGAGCGCGGTGACCTCGTGGGCGCCGGGCGGCAGTTCGGCGCGCGTCCACTTGGGGCGGGCCTCCCAGATCTGGTCCGGGCCCCGGGAGGACTGCTTGCGCAGGACGTCGGGCAGCCAGGGGTGCGCGACGACGTCGTACCGGCCGCCCTTGCGGGTCTGGTCCAGCAGTGCCATCGCGTCCGGGATGGCCCGCCGGACCAGCGCGGCGGTGGCCGCCTCGACGTCGCCGCCGTGCTCGTCGAGGGCGGCCGTCACGGCGGCGGCGATCAGGTCGGGGTCGTCGGCGGTCTTGAGCCGGCGGCCGGCGGGGACGACCTTGACGCCGCCGCCTGTCCGCGGGCGGGGACGTGCGGCGGCGGGCGCGGACGACGGCTCCCCGGCCGGCCGCGCGCGGTGGGTCGCGGGTGCGCGCTCGGGTGTGCCGCACTGCGCGGGGTCCAGGTGCTGGGGGAATCCGGCGACCTGGTGACGGGCGGGTTGTCCGCACAGGACGCAGGGCTGGGGGGCGGGGAGGGTTCCGCCGTCGTCGCCGTCGCCGTCGTCGTCCCGGGCGGGGTGCCGGTCGGTCACTGCCTCGGCCGGCGGGGTCTCCTCCGGCGTCCCGGCCGGGGCCGTCGCCAGCTTCGCGCGCGCACCGTTCAGGAAGTACGCGTACTTCTCCCGGACTTCGCCGCTCGGGTCGCGTCCGGACTCCCAGCCCGCGACCGTGGACGGGCTGACCTCCAGGGCCCGCGCGAGCTGGGTCCGGGAGAGGTTCAGTCCCTCGCGCAGGGCACGCCGTTCCCCGGCGGACGGCAGCGGGACCTCCTGCCTGGCGCCGGCGAGCAGGGCGTCGATCGCGTCGAAGTCCGTCATCGGGTTCCCCCGTCCGGTACGGCCGCGGGGCGGGCGGTGGTGACACGGCCGCCGGGGAGACGGCGGCGCGCGGCGGGCAGCGCCTCGACGGCGCGGGTGGGCCCGGCGAGGAGGTCGAGGACGTCCAGGCCGTAGTGCGCGGCGACCGCGTCGCAGTCGGCCAGGCTCCATGCCGCGCTGCCGGACTGACGGCGACTCACCTGCGCCTGGCTCACCGCGAGAGCGGCGGCGAGGTCGGTCTGCGATTCGCCGGTCGCGTGCAGGAGCGCGGCGATCGCAGACCGAACACGCTCGGCCAGGTTGATACTCACGAAGAAAGTTTAGCTCAAGTAGCGCATGTGCCATGTGGAATTCGCATGGCGATCGCGTTGCTCGACACTGCTGATCACTGTATGTGTCATGGCACGGGCAAACCCGGTATCTGACGGAACAGCGGGACGGCCCGCGTGCGTCCACGGCACGTACAAGCCGTGCGCAGCCCGTCCCGCGGGATGTCAGGGCCGGCAGCCCCGTAGGATGGACTCGATCACATCCTCAAGACCGAGTTCCGTCAGTTCGGCCGGCACCAGGCCGCTGACCGCCAGGCGGGCATAACCGTGGAGCGCTGCGAACACCGGAAGAGCGACGCGTTCCGGCGCCCCGGTCCGCACCTCGCCCCCGCTCTGTCCGTCTGCGACGAGAGCTACCAGCTGCCCGGGCAAGCGCCGGGCGACCTCGCACAGCTCGGGCGACGTCCGTTCTCCCGTGTACGCCTGGCACATCAGGTCGAACAGCGCGCGGTTGGCCAGCGCGAATCGAAGGTACGCACGGGCCGCAGCCACAAGTCGTTCGGCAAAGGTCACGCCCGCACCCCTTCGGGCGTCCTCGGTCGCCGCGGCGAGCCTTTCGAATCCTTTTAGCGCCACGGTGTCTAGCAGGGCCTGCTTGTTCTTGAAGTGCCGACTCGGCGCAGCGGGGCTGACACCGATGTCGCGGGCGATGGCCCGCAGCGACAGTTCGTACGCTCCCTTCTCGCGGAGCATCTTCTCAGCGTGAGCGAGCAGCTCAGCGGGCAGGTCCCCATGATGATAGGGCCGACTTCTCATCTCATCAGCTTAACCGTCATTAAACCAATGTGATATTAGCGCCCGCCGAATAGCCCTCACTACCCCTCTCACCTGGCGAGCATGGCACCTTTAGGAGTGACTCAGGTCCCGCTGTCCCAGTCAGGTTCCGGCACCACTTGTTTTTCCTCGGCGAAGTGGCAGGCCGAGGCGTGCGCGGCAGGGCCGGCCGTGTGGCGGAGGGAAGCCGGTATCGCCAGCGTCGGGTCTTCATGCGCGCAGCGTTGCTGTGCTTTCCAGCAGCGGGTGCGGAAGCGGCAGCCGGAGGGGATGTTGGTGGGTGAGGGGACGTCGCCGGTGAGGATGATGCGTTCGCGGTGTTCGCGGGCGTCGGGGTCGGGGACGGGGACGGCGCTGAGCAGGGCCTGGGTGTAGGGGTGGGTGGGGTGGTCGTAGATCTCGGTGTCGCTGCCGGTCTCGACGATGCGGCCGAGGTACATGACGGCGATGCGGTCGGAGATGTGGCGGACGACGGAGAGGTCGTGGGCGATGAAGAGGTAGGAGAGGTGGAAGTCGCTCTGGAGGCGGTGGAGGAGGTTGATGACCTGGGCCTGGACGGAGACGTCGAGGGCGGAGACGGGTTCGTCGGCGACGATGATCTCGGGGCGCAGGGCGAGTGCGCGTGCGATGCCGATGCGTTGGCGCTGGCCGCCGGAGAACTGGTGGGGGTAGCGGTTGATGTGTTCGGGGTTGAGGCCGACGACGTCGAGGAGTTCCTGGACGCGGTGGCGGCGGTCGCTTTTGGGTGCGGCTTCGGGGTGGATGTCGTAGGGCTCGCCGATGATGTCGCCGACGGTCATGCGGGGGTTGAGGGAGGTGTAGGGGTCCTGGAAGACCATCTGGATGTTGCGGCGGACGGCTTTGAGGGCCTTGCCGGACAGACGCGTGATGTCCTCGCCCTTGTAGCGGATGGTGCCGGCCGTCGGTTTCTCCAGGTTGACCAGCATCTTGGCGAGGGTCGACTTGCCGCAGCCCGATTCGCCGACGATGCCGAGGGTCTCGCCTGGCGCGAGGGTGAAGTCGACCCCGTCGACGGCCTTGACCGCTCCGGTTGTTCTCTTGAACAGCACGCCGCTGGTGAGGGGGTAGTGCTTGGCCAGGCCGGTCACGTGGAGGATCGGTTCAGGCATCGTGGTCATCGAGGCACTCCCTCCAGAAGTGGCAGGCGCTGCCGCGTTCGTCGGAGACCTGGTGGAGCGGGGGGTCGTCGGTGCGGCAGATGTCCCTGGCCAGGGGGCAGCGGGGGTGGAAGGAGCAGCCTGGGGGGATGTGTGTCAGGTTGGGGGGCAGGCCCTTGATGGCGTACAGCTGCCGGC
>NZ_JBEXKG010000104.1:0-29025 GCF_040609555.1 Streptomyces sp. NPDC004658 | reverse complement strand
GATCACTCCGCCGGCCAGCGCGCCGGGCAGTCCGCCGCCGTGCAGGCGCAGGCAGGCGGCGGCCTCGGCGCACCGCACGCAGGTGGCGAGGTGCCGGGAGAGGTCGCCGGGGGTCTCGGCGGTGGGCGAGCGGGTGACCGCGTCCAGCAGGCGGGCGTAGCTGCGGCACTGCGCGTCCATCGGGGTGTCGAGGTGGGCGCGGTGGCAGCGGTCCCGGAACAGGCCGCGGACCTGGTCGAGTTCGTCGGCGACGGTGGCCGGGTCGAGGCCGAGCCGGCGGGCCACGGTGGGCAGCGGGAGCGCCTCCACCTCGGCCAGCCAGAGCAGCGCGGCGTCCGCCTCCTGCATGTCCCGCAGCCCCCGCAGCGCCACCGGCCGCCCGAGCGGCGGCCCGGAGAACCGGGCGGCGCTCTCGGAGTTGAGCCACAGCCGCAGCTCGGGGTCGAGCTTGTGCCCCTGCCCGTCGGCCTCCCAGGCGGCGGCGGTGGTGCGTACGGCGGTGAGCAGCGCCGGGATCGTCGGCAGCCGTGCCGTACGGCTGCCGGCGCCGCGCACATGGGTGCCGGCGGCGGCGCGGACCTCGCGCATGCCGAGGGCGAAGGCCTCGGTGGCCAGCTGGTGGGCCGTCAGGGACCCGGCGGTGCACAGGTCCGCGTAGGAGAGCACCGCGTCCCAGCACTCCGAGAACAGCGCGGCCTCGGTGTCGTCCTGGGGGGTCGGCAGGTCGGGCATGGGACTCCTGCATCCACGAGCGAGGGCAACTCACCAAGGGGAAGGGGGAGTTGCGGGGAACCCCGCGGCAGGGCACAGAGCTTTTCACGCTCCCGCCACAACTGACAAGCGGCCTGTTCACATCCGGCTACCGACAGTGGCGACGGGCGCGCGTGCCGCGATCAGCCCGCAACTCCGGCCTCTGGTACGGACGCGGACGCGGTTCCGCTCAGCGGGTCGGGCGCGGACCCCACCGCTTCACGCCCGGACCGGCTCGTCCCCCGCCCGGGTTGCCTGCGCCGGCGTGTCGTCCGCGGGCAGGCTGTCCATGAAGGAGCTGACGGAGAAGACCGCGCGGCCGGGGCCGGGCGGGCCGTAGCCGGGCGGGGAGGACAGGCCGAAGTCGTCCATGGTCTGCCGGTAGGCCTGGAGCAGCCGGATGTGGTACTCCAGCGGCGCGCCCTGCGGGTTGGCCTTGCCGAGCGGGGTGGTGGGCTCCGGGCACCAGGTGGTGAAGCGCGGGGTGATGCCGTGCGACATGAAGAAGCGCAGGCCCTCGGTGGTGGAGGCGATGGCCTCGTCGACGGTGGTGAAGCCGAACGGCTCGGCCATCTCCACGCCCGCCACGAAGTTGGGGATCACGTTGCGCGCGCCGAACACCTCGGCGGAGTCCAGGATGCGGCGGTGCCACTCGTCCCGGCCGACGTAGCGCTCCTTGCCGGGGCAGTACAGCTCGAACAGCCGGCGGTCCCACACCTCGAAGTTGGGGTGGTAGATCTGCACGCCGTAGTCCTTGAAGCGCTGCACGTCGGCCTTGGGCAGCGCCTGTGCGACGACCTTGCCGATCCAGCGGCCCGGGAAGCGCTCCTCGATGGCCTTGGCGTAGTGGCCGTAGAAGTCGGCCTCGTCCCGGCCGGCCACCTTGGACGTGATCGCTCCGCCGGTGAGGGTGTAGGCCGTCGACGCCTTCTGGGTGTCGTACCGGTCGATGATCTCCAGCGCCTCCAGGACCTCCTCGACGTCCTTGACGCCGGTGTAGGGCCGGCCGGCGGCCTTGTGCTGGCGCCAGTTGTGATTGATGTCGCAGTACTGGCACTCCTCCTTGGCGCCGAAGTACTGGCAGACCCGGAAGACGGTCAGGTAGATCAGGTAGCCCCACTGGATGGTGGGCGCGACCTCCATCACGGACTTCCCGTTGGAGAGGGTGTGCCGGTAGTACTCGGGCATCGGCGGGGCCCCGACGTCGGCGATGCGCCTGCCGTCGAGATACAGCCCGAGCAGCCCGTCGTCGTCGGCGGCGACCCGGTACGGCGAGGCGGGGTTCACCCGTACGGAGACGACCGTGCGCCTGAGGTCGTACGGGCCGCCCGTGAGGATGATCTCCTCCGGGGGCCGGCGCAGCGCGGCCTCGCCCAGCTCGGGCAGGGTGCCGTGGTCGAAGGAGAAGATGAAGTACGACTTCGGTTTGACGTTGCCGGCCGCCTCGTTGGCGGTGTCGCTGAGTGCGGATTCGTCGAAGGCGACACCGCCCCGGAGCAGGTCCTCCTTGAAGACGGCCTCCCGCGGCACCTGCGGGAACCGCTCCATCAGATCCTCGACCAGCGCGGTACGACTGCCCATCCGTCTGTCTCCTCCCGGCTCAGGCGTACGCCTCTCACCGTATGCCCCCGTCACCGGTGCACCCGTGCCGGGGCCCCGGGCGATCCTACCGGTACACCCTTTGTGTTCACCTTTGCGGTGAATTCGGCAGAATGCTGCCCCACGGGCTCGCCGCGTCAGGCCGCCCGCTCCAGCTCCGCCGGGTCGACCGCGTGCCGCAGACCGGCGCCGGACGACAGCCGCTCGGCCTCCTCCACGACGACCCGCCCGAGCCTGGCCACCTCGTTGCCCTGCGAGCCGGCCAGGTGCGGGGTGACGAAGGCGTTCGGCAGGTCGTACAGCGGGGAGCCGGCGGGCAGCGGCTCGGGGTCGGTCACGTCCAGCACGGCGCTGAGGCGCCCGGCGCGCAGCTCCGCGATCAGCGCCTCGTGGTCGACCAGGGCACCGCGCGCGGTGTTGAGGAGCACGGACCCGGAGGGCATCAGGGCGAGTTCGCGGGCGCCGATCAGATGGCGGGTCTCGGCGGTCTGCGGGGCGTGCAGCGTCACGATGTCGGAGGTGCGCAGCAGCTCGTCCAGCGGCAGCAGCGGCACGCCGAGCCGGGCGGCCCGTGCCGCGTCCACGTACGGGTCGGCGAGCGTGACCGCGAGGTCGTGGGGGCGGAGCAGTTCGAGCAGGCGGCGGCCGATCCGGGAGGCGCCGACGACGCCGACGCGACGGCCGTGGTTGCCGATGCCGGGCAGGATGTCGCCGTAGGGAAAGGCACGCCGGTCGCGCAGCCGGTCGCGGAGGGCGAAGACGTCCTTCCCGGCGAGCAGGATCATGGCCAGGGTGTACTCGGCGACGGGCACGGCGTTGGCGGCGGCGGCCGAGGAGACGGCGATGCCCCGTCGCCACACCTCGGGCGTGGTGAACCCCTTGACCGAGCCGGCCGCGTGCAGCACGGCGCGCAGCTTCGGCGCGGCGTCCAGGACGGCCGCGTCCAGGCGGGGACAGCCCCAGCCGGTGATCAGGATCTCGGTGCGGGCGAGGGCCGCCCGCACCCTGGCCTCGGCGAAGTCCTCTACCACCAGCGCGGGATCGATGTCCACGCACGCCCGCAGCCGGGCCAGCAGACCGGGCGGGAAGACGAGCGGCATGTTCCGGGCCGTCATGGCGAACAGCGCCTGGGGACGCTCGGGCAAGGAGGTGACCTTCCGGCTCGGTGACGCTCGGACAGCGACCGGCCTCCACGGTAGGTGGCACGGAATGAGAGGGTCAACGCAGACGCAACGCTCCGGGAGGGAACGCAGGGATGGCCGAGACCGCAGGGACGAAGGGGATGAAGGAGACGAAGGGAACGGCGGGGCCCGGGGAAACCGGCACGGGACCGGTCACCAACTGGGCACGCACCGTCACGTACAGGGCGCGCGAGTTCCACCGTCCGCGCACGCCGCAGGAGCTGGCGGCGCTGGTGGCGGCGCACACCCGGGTGCGCGTCCTGGGCAGCGGTCACTCCTTCAACCGGATCGCCGACCCGGGCCCCGACGGTGTCCTGGTGTCCACCGCCGGGCTGCCGCAGACCATCGACGTCGACACGGCCGCGCGCACGGTACGGGTGGCGGGCGGGGTCCGCTACGCCGAACTGGCCCGCGCGGTCCACGCGCACGGTCTGGCCCTGCGGAACATGGCCTCCCTGCCGCACATCTCGGTGGCCGGTTCGGTGGCGACGGGCACGCACGGCTCGGGTGTGAGCAACGGACCGCTGGCGTCGGCGGTCCGGGAGGTGGAGATGGTCGTCGCGGACGGTACGACCCGGACGACGGGCCGGGACGACGCGCGGTTCGACGGTGTCGTCACCTCCCTCGGCGCGCTGGGCGTCGTCACCGCGCTCACCCTCGACCTGGAGCCGGCGTACGAGGTGGAGCAGCGGGTCTACACCGAACTGCCCTTGGACGGCCTGGACTTCGAGGCCGTGGCGGCCTCCGGGTACAGCGTGAGCCTCTTCACGGACTGGCGGCGGCCGGGCTTCCGGCAGGTGTGGGTCAAGCGGCGCACGGACCGGCCGGCGGTGGACTTCCCGTGGGCGGCGCCCGCGACTCAGCCGCTGCACCCGGTGCCGGGCATGCCCGCGGGGAACTGCACCGGGCAGCTGGGGGTGCCGGGGCCGTGGCACGAGCGGTTGCCGCACTTCCGGGCCGAGTTCACGCCGAGCAGCGGGGAGGAGATCCAGTCGGAGTACCTGCTGCCGCGGTCGGCGGCCCTCGACGCGCTGCACGCCGTCGACGGCATCCGGGAGACGGTCTCGGGGGTGCTGCAGACCTGCGAGGTGCGGACGATCGCCGCCGACACGCAGTGGCTGAGCCCGGCCCACGGACGGGACTCGGTGGCGCTGCACTTCACCTGGGTGCGCGACGAGGCGGCGGTGCTGCCGGTGGTGCGCCGGCTGGAGGAGGTGCTGGAGCCGTTCGCCCCCCGCCCGCACTGGGGGAAGGTCTTCCAGATCCCCCCGGCCGCGCTGCGCGGGCGGTACGCGCGGTTCGCCGACTTCCGGGACCTGGCCCGCGTCCTGGACCCTTCCGGCACGTTCGCCAACGCCTTCGTACGGGATCTCCTCGGCCACTGAAGGCCGTTCGCGGGGCCGCACACTTTCTCCACCCCCTTTCCGAACCCCTTGTCGAAAGTCCCTCCCAGCCCCTAGCCTGACGTCCGCGCCGGCGGCGAAGCCGCCCCGGCCCGCACGTCCGCTCGGGAGGGGAGGGGCAGCCGCGTGAAGCGCACCTCGCGTGACATCCGCACCGCCAACCGCTACGAGGTGCTGCGCCAGATCATCGCCGAGTCCCCCACCTCCCGTCAGGAGCTGGCCGCGGCCACCGGGCTGAGCCTCGCCACGGTGGCCACGCTCGTCGGCGAGCTGCTGGACCTGCGCATGATCACCGAGGTGGGGTTCGAGGACTCGGCCGGGGGCCGCCCCCGGGGGCTGGTCGCCGTCAACGCGTCGGGGGGCGCGCTCGTCGGCGTGGACATCGCCGAGACGTACGTCCACGTGGAGCTGTTCGACCTGGCGCTGAACGTGCTGGCCCGCGCCGAGGAGGACATGCGCCCCGGGGAGAGCCGGCCCGAGCAGGTGGTCGGGCACGTCGCCGCCGCCGTCGGCTCGGTGGTCGCCCAGGCCGGCGTCGAGGCGGCCCGGGTGCTGGGCGTCGGGGTGAGCGTGCCGGGCCAGGTCGACCGGGACACCGGGGTCGCCGAGTACGCGCCCAACTGGAACTGGCACGACGTACCGCTGCTCGGCCTGCTCGCCGACCACATCGCCTACCCGCTGCACCTGGACAACCCGCTGCGTGCCTGCACGGTGGCCGAGCTGTGGTTCGGCGCGGCGCGGGGACGCGGGGACGCCGTGGTGGTCAACCTCGGCACCGGGGTGGGCGCCGGTCTGGCCCTCGGCGGCGGTCTGCACCGCGGGGTCAGCAACAGCGCCGGCGAGTGGGGGCACACCACGCTCGTGCTGGACGGCCGGCTGTGCCACTGCGGCAACCACGGCTGCGTGGAGACGTACGTCGGCGCACCGGGCATCATGCAGAACCTGCGCGAACTCGACCCCCGCTCGCCCCTGTTGCACCCCGAGGACCAGACGGCCACCATCGACGCGCTGGCCCGCGCGGTCGCCCAGGACGACCCGGTCGCGCTCAAGGTCGTCCGGGACACGGCCCGTTACCTCGGCGCCGCGATCTCCGACCTGATCAACCTGCTCAACCCCGAAGTGGTCGTCCTCAGCAGCTGGGTGGCCTCCCGGCTGGGCGAGCCGCTGCTCGGGGAGGTCCGCCGGGCCGTCGCCCGGCACGCCCTGGGCCGGCCGCTGGCCGCCACCGAGATCGTCCTCTCCCCGATCCCCACCGACCCGGTGTCCCTCGGCGCGGCCACGTTCGCGCTGGAGGGCGCACTGCAGTCCGTCGGGCAGCGGACCAGCACCAAGCGCACCACCGCACCCGCAAGGAGCCGTACCGCACCGCCTTCGTGACGACGGAAGGGATGCACGTGTCTCACCCCCGCACCTCCCGGCCCCCCACTTCCCGGCCCCGCACCCGCAGACCGGTCCTGCTGACCGCGTCGGCCGCGCTGGCCGTCACCGGAGCCCTGCTCGGCTCCCCGTCCGCGAGCGCCGCCGGCACCGCCGGCCCCCCGGCCGCCGAGGTCTCCCCCCACGCCGCCCAGACCATCGACAACATCGGCGCGTCCGGCGCCTGGTGGGTCAACGACCTCAAGAACTTCGCCCCACAGGTCCGGGCCCGGGTCGCCCGGCTGCTGTTCTCCGAGGACGGCCTGGATCTCAGCGCGTACCGCTACAACATCGGCGGTGGCGGCACCGGCGTGACGTACGCGCCGCGCGCCCCCGAGGACTTCCTGGCCCCGGACGGCGGCTACGACTGGAGCAAGGACGAGGCCGGCCGGTACTTCCTCCGCGCCGCCGCCGAGTACGGCGTCGAGGACCTGATCGGGTTCGTCAACAGCGCGCCCGCCGCGTGGACGACGAACGGCAAGAGCTGCGGCGGCCATCTGAAGGCGGAGAGCGAGCAGGACTTCGCCACGTACATCGCCGACGTCACCGACCACTTCGCGAGACAGGGCGTACGGCTCGACTACATCAGCCCGTTCAACGAGCCGACGAACAGCTTCGACTCGTGCGGCCAGGAGGGCATGCTCGTCGACGTCCCCCAGCGCGACGACATCGTGCGCGCGCTCGGCGCCGAGCAGCGGGCCCGGCACCAGAGGGCGACGATCATCGCCGACGAGTCGACCAGCACGGTGAAGTTCAACGCCGAGGTCCCGCAGTGGATCGCGCAGCCGGGCACGGCCCGGTACGTCGCCAAGCTGGCCCACCACACCTACGACAACCCCGGTGACGCCGACCGCGCGCAGGTGTACGAGACGTCCAGGGCGGCCGGCAAGGAGTCCTGGTCGACGGAGATCTGCTGCTTCGGCAAGGGCGGCACGGGCTGGGCCCAGGAGTACGACCCGACGATCGACGGCGGGTTGAACCTCTCCCGGATCATCTACAAGGACTTCGCGACCGCCCATGACTCGGCGTTCCAGTGGTGGGTGGCGCTGTCGGAGATGACCGGCAGCGATCCGACGGCCCGCAACGACGAGGGCTGGAACGACGGCCTGATCTACTACGACCCCGACTACGCGAAGAACGGCAACCAGACCCTGTACTTCACCAAGCGCTACTACGCGCTCGGCCAGTACAGCAAGTTCGTCCGGCCGGGCGCGGCCCTGCACGAGGTGACCGGCGCGCCGGACGGCGTGGAGGTGTCCGCGTACGACCGCGACGGCAGCTGGGTGGTCGTGGCCAACAACCACAACGCGACCGACACCGCGCTGAACCTGCACTTCAACAGCGGGACGCCGGTGCGGGCCGCACAGGCCGTGCGGACCTCCGCCGACGAGAACTGGGCGAAGGTCGCGCGCCCTTCGGTCGCGCGCGGCACGATGTCCGCCACGCTCGCGCCGCGTTCGATCACGACGTACGTCCTCGACCGCGAGGGCCACGGGAGTTCGGCGCTGACCGGGGCCCTGGTGGGCAGGCAGTCCGGCAAGTGCCTGACGGCCGGTGCCTCGGGTGCCGTGATCACCGGCTGCACCGGATCCGCCGGGCAGTCCTGGTCGTACGACGCGAAGGGCACCCTGAAGGGCGCCGGCGGTTATCTGACCGCCGGGAGTTCGGGACTCACGGCCACGGCCGCGTACCGCGGTGACGGCACGCAGCGCTGGCTGCTGAACGCCAACGGGCAGATCGTGAACGAGGCGTCGGGCCGGTGCCTGGACGTCAGCGGACAGGCGACGGCCGACGGCTCCGAGGTGATCCTCTACCGCTGCACCGGTGGCGCCAACGAGGCCTGGACCCGGCAGTAGCGCGACCGTCTCCCCCGACCGAGGGCCGCCGGTCACTCCCCTGACCCGGCGGCCCTCACCCCCTGCCCCGCCCGACCCTCACGGCGACCGCCGTCCCGATCCCGCCCCTGCTGTCCGTGGTCAGGGGCCGAGCTAGGAGACCGATGTCTTTGCACACCCGCACCGACTACGTCGAGGACGTCTCCCCGGGGTCCGGGGCACTGCCGCCGCGCGCCTGGTACGCGTCCTCCGACGCCGCGTCCCTCTCACTCAACGGCAGCTGGCGGTTCCGGCTGTCGGACACGGCCGACGCCCACGACGACTCCTTCGCGGCGCAGGGGTACGACGCCGGTGACTGGGCGCGGATCCAGGTCCCCGGCCACTGGGTGCTCCAGGGCCACGGCTCCCCCGTCTACACCAACCACCTCTACCCGTTCCCGGTCGACCCGCCCCGGGTGCCGACCGAGAACCCGACCGGCGACCATCTGCGCGTCTTCGACCTGCCCGCACACTGGCCGGACGGCGGCGAGACCGTGCTGCGCTTCGACGGCGTGGAGTCCTGCGCCCGGATCTGGCTGAACGGCACCGAGCTGGGCGAGTTCAAGGGCTCCCGGCTGCCGCACGAGTTCGCGGTCGGCCCGCACCTGAGGCCCGCGGGCAATGTACTGGCGGTGCGCGTCCACCAGTGGTCGGCGGGCTCGTACCTGGAGGACCAGGACCAGTGGTGGCTGCCGGGCATCTTCCGGGACGTCACCCTGCTGCACCGGCCGGCGGGCGGCGTCCGGGACTTCTTCGTGCACGCCTCCTACGACCACGTGTCCGGCACGGGCACCCTGCGCGTCGACTCCGACGTGCCGGGCCGGGTGACCGTCCCGGACCTCGGTGTCGACATCCCGGCCGGTGAGCCGGTGACCGTCCCGGTCGAGCCGTGGACGGCGGAGACGCCGAGGCTGTACGACGGCGTACTGGCCACCGAGGGCGAGCGGGTGCCCCTGCGCATCGGTTTCCGCACGGTGGAGCTGTCGGACGGCCTGATCAGGGTCAACGGCCGCCCGGTGCTCTTCAAGGGCGTCAACCGGCACGAGTGGCACCCGGAGAAGGGCCGGGCCCTCGACCTCGCGACCATGCGCGAGGACGTGCTGCTGATGAAGCGGCACAACATCAACGCCGTCCGCACCTCCCACTACCCGCCGCACCCGGCCTTCCTCGACCTGTGCGACGAGTACGGCCTGTGGGTGATCGACGAGTGCGACCTGGAGACGCACGGCTTCACCGAGCAGGGCTGGCGGGACAACCCCGTCGACGACGACCGCTGGACCCCGGCCCTGCTCGACCGGGCGGCCCGCATGGTCGAGCGGGACAAGAACCACCCGTCGGTCGTCATCTGGTCGCTCGGCAACGAGGCCGGCACCGGCCGGGGCCTGACCGCGACGGCCGAGTGGATCCACGCCCGCGACACCTCCCGGCTCGTGCACTACGAGGGCGACCACACCTGCCGGGACACGGACGTCTATTCACGGATGTACGCGAGTCACGCCGAGGTCGAGCGGATCGGGCGGGGCCTGGACGGCGGACCGCTCAAACGCCGCGAACTGCCGTTCATCCTCTGCGAGTACGCGCACGCCATGGGCAACGGCCCCGGCGGGCTCGCCGACTACCAGCGGCTGTTCGAGGCCCACGACCGGCTCCAGGGCGGTTTCGTCTGGGAGTGGATCGACCACGGCATCGCCCACCCGGAACTGGGCTACGCCTACGGCGGCGACTTCGGCGAGGAGCTGCACGACGGCAACTTCGTCTGCGACGGCCTGCTGTTCCCGGACCGGCGGCCCTCCCCCGGCCTGGTCGAGTTCAAGAAGGTCGTCGAACCGGTCGCCGTCACGGGCGACGGCACGGCCGGCACGGTCCGTGTCACCAACAAGTACGACTTCGCGGACCTGTCGGCGCTGGCGTTCTCGTGGTCGTACGAGGTCGAGGGCGAGACCGTGGACTCGGGCAGCCTGCCGGTGCCCGCGCTGGCGCCCGGCGAGTCCGCCGAGGTCAAGCTGCCCGCCGTACCGGCCGGTGCTCCGGCGGGCGAGGCGTACTGGACCGTCCGGGCGGTGCTCGCCTCCGGCACCTCCTGGGCGGCGCGGGACCATGTCGTCGCCTGGGGCCAGCTGCCGGTGTCGGCGCGCCGGACACCGTACGTCGCCGCGACCGCCCGCCCGGTACCCGGTGACGGGGTGATCGCTCTCGGCCCGGCCGTCTTCGACGCCCGCACCGGGGCGCTGCGGACGATCGGCGCGGTGCCGGTCACCGGTCTGCGCCTGGACGTGTGGCGGGCCACCACCGACAACGACGACGGTGCCGCCTGGCAGGGTGACCTGCGCTACGGACCGCTGTGGCGCAAGCTGGGCCTGCACCGGATGCGGCACCGCCTGGACGCGGTGGAGGCCGGCGAGGACGCGCTGACGGTCCGCACCCGGGTGGCACCGGCCGGCCGGGAGCTGGGACTGTCGACGGTGTACCGCTGGACGTCGGACGGGGACCGGCTCCGGCTGACCGTGTCCACCGTGCCGGACGGCGACTGGAAAGTCCCGCTGCCCCGCCTCGGCATCCGCTTCGGGCTGGCCGCGGCCGACCGTGTGCGGTGGTACGGCGGCGGGCCCGGCGAGGCGTACCCGGACACGCGGACGGCGTCCCGGACCGGCCGCTGGCAGGCGACCGTGGACGAGCTGCAGACGCCGTACGTCCGGCCCCAGGAGAACGGCGCCCGGATCGACGTCCGCTGGGCGGAGCTGGGCGGCCTGCGCGTCGAGGGCGACCCGGCCTTCTGGTTCACTGCCCGCCGCTGGACGACCGAGCGGCTGGACGCCGCGGCCCACCGCACCGACCTGGTGCCCGGGGACACGGTCTGGGTCAACCTGGACCACGCCCAGCACGGCATCGGCTCCCAGTCCTGCGGCCCGGGCCCGCTGCCCCGGTACCACCTGCGGGCGGAGCCGGCGGAGTTCTCGTTCGTCTTCTCCCCGGCCGTCGCCCCGGAGACCGGGTGACCGACACGGTCCTGACGCGACCGCGGCCGGCCGGCTCTTCCTCCGGCCGGCCGCGGTCGCGTCCTGCGCGGGTCTCGCCCGCCCCGTGAGACGTCTGTTCATCCGACGGTTTTCCCAACTCCCTTCAAAACTACGCCTGTTGCCGTGAACATGACCGCATGCGACCGAACAGAAGAGTTCTCGGCATCCTCGCGGCGGGCGCGCTCACCCTCGCCGGACTCACCGCCTCCACCGGCACCGCCCAGGCCGCCGGTCCAGGGAGCTTCAGTGTCCTGACGTACAACGTGGCCGGACTGCCGGAAGGCCTCAGTTCCAGCCATCCGGCCACCAACACCCCGCTGATCTCCCCGAGGCTGGCGGGCTACGACATCGTCAACGTCCAGGAGGACTTCAACTACCACGCGGCGCTGTACGCCGGCGACGACCACCCGTACCGCACCGCGACCAGCGGTGGCGCGGGCATCGGGGACGGCCTCAACACCCTGTCCCGCTACCCGTTCGAGGACTTCGAGCGGGTGAGGTGGAAGGACTGCACCGGCACCAACTGCCTCACCCCGAAGGGCTTCACCCTGGCCCGGGTGCGGCTCGCCGAGGGCGTCTACGTCGACCTGTACAACGCGCATCCGAACGCCGACGACACCGACGACGCCCTGGCCGCCCGGCGCGCCAACATCGCCCAGCTGTCGGCCTTCATCCAGGCCAACTCGGCGGGCAACGCGGTGATCGTGATGGGCGACACCAACGCCCGCTACACCCGCTCGGGCGACAACATCCGGACCCTGGTCACCGACAACGGCCTGACCGACGCCTGGGTGCGCCTCGTCAAGGGCGGTTCGGCCCCGGCGCAGGGCGCCGATCCGCTGCTGTGCCCGGCGTCCGCGCCGCCCGACGACTGCGAGGTGGTCGACAAGGTCCTCTACCGGGGCAGCGACCTGGTCTCCCTGACCGCGACCCGCTACCACGACGAGTGGGCGACGTTCCTGGACGCGGCCGGCGGCAACCTCTCCGACCACTTCCCGCACACCGTCGACTTCTCCTACGCTCTCGACCCGAAGCTCCGGGCGAGCGACTTCTTCGGCGGCCCGCACGGCACGGCGTTCAACGACGCCGACGACCTGCCGGCCGCGCCCGCCCCGCGCACCCTCACCCTGCGCGGCGGCGCCCGCCTCGACGCCGTCTCCCTCACCCTCGACGGCGGTACGGTCCTCGGCCACGGCGGCACGGGTGGTACGGCCGCCTCCCTCACCCTCGCCTCCGGGGAGCACCTCACCTCCGTGAGCCTCACCGAGGGCCGGAAGGACGGCCTCACCCGGATCTTCTCCGCCGCCTTCACCACCGACCGGGGCCGGACCCTGTCGGCGGGCACGGCGACGGCCGACTCCACCGTCTTCACGGCCCCCACCGGTTGGCAGATCGTCGGCTTCACCGGCCGCGCGGGCGACGAGATCGACAAACTGGGGGTGCTGTACGCGCCGATCGGCTGAGTACAGTACGCGGGTGGCAGCCGAGCCCTACAACCGCCGGGTCCGCCTGGTGGTGGAGGTACGCGACGAGCCGGACGAACGCGAGCTGGCGACCGAGGTGTTCGCCGCCCAGGAGGGCTGGCGGGTGCGCCCGGCCCGGGACACGGACGCGATCAGCGCGGAGGCCGGTTACACCGCCCTGGTCGTCGACGTCCCGCTCCGGGGCTCCCGCCTGAGCGCCAGGTCCACGGCGGTCGAACAGCTGACCTCGCTCGCGTCCCGGCGCCGGCTCGACGTGTGGGTGCGCGAGGCCGCGCTGGTCCGCCCCGGTGCCGCCGAGCCGGTGACGACGTACCACGTCCACCACAAGGTTCCGGACGGGGCCGGGCCGGTCCTGCGGTGGCTCGCCGAGCACTGGGTCGCCGTCGGCGGGTGGGACGTCGGGCGCACCCTGCACCTGCGCGGCGAGCACACGGAGGAGCAACGCGAACGGGCGCAGGCCGAGCTGGCCGGCCGCACCCTCGGAGGCACGCCGTTCGATCCGGAGGCGCACGACCTCCGCAGGTCCCTCGGGCCGGCCCCGCACGACGGCTGGGCCGGTCCACGGCGCAGGTCGCTCACGGTCGCACTGGGCTGCCTGGTCGCGTTCGCGGGCGTCGCCGCCGGAATCGTCCTCGGCGCCTACGCGACGCCATGGCGGTTCCCGGCCCTGCTGATACCGGCGGGCCTGTGCTGGCCGGTGGGCCGGTGGGTGACCTCCAACGAACCCCGGCCGTGGCTCGTGGCGCTGGGCTGCGGGGTCGTCCTCACCGGCGGCCCCGCCTTCCTCGGCTTCATGTGGGCCCGGTCCGGTGACATCGGCACCCGCCGCCAGCTCGCCGCGTTCGCCGTGATCGCGGTCGTCGCCTTCACGGTGTTCGGACTGTGGTACGCGCTCAGCGCGTCCTGGTTCAGCCGCAACATGCAGTGGTTCCTGCCGGTGCTGGCCGCACCCGTGCCGTTCGTGATGCCGTGGGCCGGCTCGTTCCTGCACGCGATGTACCTGGAGGACTTCTTCGGCATCCCCGTGGACTCGGTGCACGTGGCCTTCTACTGGCAGTACGCGGTGGCGTTCCGGCCGCTGGCGACGGCGGTGGCCTGCGGCCTGGTGCTGCTGGCGCTGGGCGGCTGGGCCCGGCACTTCCACGTCCAGACCGGCGCCACCGGACTGGTGCCGTGGGTGCTGCCGCTGATGCTGGTGGTCGCGGTGCTCACGGTGGCGGTCGGCGCGCTCAACGGCGTGGAGAAGGCCGCCGACCGGACGATGGACGCGGTGCGGGCCGGCCGGCGTCCGCCCGCGTACTTCGGGCTGCGCGGTGAACTGGTCTGCGTCAAGCCGCTCGGCACCGACGTGCCCGTCATCAACGGCCCGGTGCCCGTGCGGCACCCGGTGCTGTCCTTCCAGGCGAGCGGGGACACCGTCTGGCTGTGGGACCCCGACCCGGCGCGCGGCGAGGACACCGCCCGGCACTCCCTGCGGCTGCGCGCGGAGGACGTGGCACTGGTCAGGGCCCGGGGCACCCGCTGCTGACACCGCTTCCTAGAGGGTCTAGGCTTAGACCTAGAGATCCAAGGAGGTGGCCGGATGGCCCGGGCGGGCGTGACCGTCGAACGGCTGGTGGCGGCAGCGGCGGAGCTGGCGGACGAGGCCGGCTTCGACCAGGTCAGCATCTCGGCGCTGGCGCGCCGCTTCGGCGTGAAGGACGCGAGCCTGTACTCGCACGTCCGCAACCTCCAGGACCTGCGCACCCGGCTCGCGCTGTACGCGGGGGGAGAGCTGATCGACCGGATCGCCGAGGCGGTGGCCGGCCGGTCCGGCAAGGAGGCGCTGCGGGCCTTCGCCGGCGCCTACCGGGACTACGCCCTGGAGCACCCGGGCCGGTACGCGGCCACGCAGATCCGCATCGACCAGGCCCTCGTCGCCGACTCCCCCGCACTGCACCGCACCGCGCAGATCACCTACGGCATGCTGCGCGCGTACGGCCTGGAGGAACCCGACCTGACGGACGCGGTGCGCCTGCTGCGCAGCACCTTCCACGGCTACTGCCTCCTGGAGAGCGCGGGCGGCTTCGGCGCCGACCGGGACGTACGGGCCTCCTGGGACAAGGCCGTCGACGCCCTGCACCTCACCCTCGCGCACTGGCCCAGGGAGCAACGCGACGATGACTGACACACCGCACCACGACGTCACGGGCCGCGGGCCCGTGCTGCTGCTCGTGCCGGGCGGGGCCGGGCACCCGATGGGCCTCGGGCCGCTGACCGAACGGCTCGCGGCACGCTTCACCGTGGTGACGTACGACCCGCTGGGGCTCGCGCACGGCCGGCTCGGGCACCCGGTCGCCGAGCAGCGGGTCGAGGACTGGAGCGAGGGCGCGCGGCGGGTGCTGGAGGAGGTGCTGCCGCGGGGCGCCACCGCGTCGGTGTTCGGCACCAGCTCCGGTGCCATCGCGGCGCTGGACCTGCTGGCGCGGTACCCCGGGCGGCTGGCGCACGTGGTCGCGCACGAACCGCCGTGCGTGACGGTCCTGCCGGACGGGGCGGCGCGGCGGGCCGAGCTGATCGGGCAGCTGGACGGACCCGGCCGGCCGCCGGCCGAGGGCGCGCAGGCGACCCCGATGGGCGTCTTCCTGGCTCATGTCCTGCGCCCGTTCACGGCGTACGCGCCCGCCGTCCCGCCGCCCCCGGGCCGGCTCACCATCGCCGCCGGCGCGGCCTCGCGCGGTCAGCTCCTGCACCGCGCGGCCGAGTTCCTCGCCGCACGCATGGGCTGTCCCTTCACCGAGTTCCCGGGCGGGCATCTCGGCACCCTGGATCACCCCGTGGAGTTCGCCGACTCGCTCGCCGGGACGCTGCGTTCCAGCGCGCGGACGTCGGCGTAGGACGGGGTCGTACCGGCCGGGGCGCGTCCGGCGGCGACGTCGGTCATCGCGTCCAGGGCCGCGCCGAGCGCCCGCCGGTACAGCAGCGAGCCGAGGCTGACCCGGCCCACGCCGAGTCCGGCGAGCCGGTCGAGCGTGGGCCCGGTGGGCGCGTACAGGACGTTGAGCGGGACGGCGGTGTGCCGGACGAGGGCCGCGATGCGCTCCGGGTCGGTGACGCCGGGCACGAACACCCCGTCGGCGCCCGCCTCCTGGTAGGCGTCGAGCCGGCGCAAGGTCTCCTTCTCGTCGCCGTCGCCCGACCAGTGGGTGTCGGTACGGGCGTTGACGAACAGGCCCGGCACGGCCGCCTTGACGGCGGCGATCTTCGCCGCGTGCCGCCGGGCCGGGCCCAGGCCGTCCTCCAGGTTGATGCCGACGGCCCCGGCGGCCCACACCTCGCGCGCCAGCGCGGCGACCTCGTCCGGATCGTCGCTGAAGCCGTCCTCGGCGTCGACCGAGAGGAGGTACGGCCCGGAGCCGAGGACCAGGGCGAGGCGGACGGTGTGGTCGCGGGTGGCACCCTCCCCGTCGGGCAGTCCGACGGCCGCGGCGACCGCCAGGCTCGTCGTGCCGATCGCCGGGAACCCCCGGGCGGCGAGGGCGGCGGCCGAGGCGTGGTCCCAGGCGTTGGGGAGCAGCAGCGGCTCGCCCGGACGGTGGTGGAGGCCGGCGAACGAGGGAGCGGGGGGAGCGGGGACGGGGGCGGGCTCTGCGGTCATACGGCCACGCTAGACCCGGGTCGTTTCGGCGCCGGCCGAAGCGTACGGCGCCCCTTCGCGCCGTCTCACCGGGGTGCCACCGACCAGGACGTGCCGGCGGGCGGCTGGTCCACCGCCGTGAACCGGAAGGCGGAGGCCGGCCCGCCGGACCAGCTCACCCGCACCTCGTGGCCGTGCTCCCGCGCGTCCGCCTCCCGCACCGCCACGGACATCAGCTCCGGCAGCGGCAACGGGTCCGGCTCCCGGGTGAGCCAAGATGGGCCCGCACCTCCACGGCGCCCCGGACCACCACCAGGCTGGTGACGGTGATCCCGGCGCGCACGGTGTGCCGGGAGGCGATCCACCCGTCGCCGGTACCGAGCGGCTCGGTCTCCGTACGGCTCGGGTCCCCGCCGACGATCACGCTGTTGTCGTACGACGGCACGGGCGCGGTGGCGGTCGAGTAGGCGAGCCGGGTGTAGCAGGGGTCGTAGCGGACGTCCTCGCTGCCGTGGTTGTGCAGCCGGACCACGCCGTCCGAACGGGTCGTCTGCAGCAGCCAGTTGGGAGCGGGCAGGGCGCGCGCCTCGTCGGCGCGTGCCCGGGCGGCAGCAGCAGGCCGCGGAATCCCTTGCTCGCCCAGGGTCAATGGGTCCGGCGAAGAAGACCCGACCGGGGGGAAAGCTCTTTCTCCGTGTCGTGGACTAGCGTCGTGACCATGACCAGCCACACCTCCCCCAGCCTCGCCGACGCCCTCGCCGCCGGGACGGTCGTACTCGACGGCGGCATGTCCAACCAGCTGGAGTCGGCCGGGCACGACCTCGGCGACGAGCTGTGGTCGGCGCGGCTGCTCGCCGAGCGGCCCGAAGCGGTCGCCGACGCCCACCTCGCCTACTTCCTCGCGGGCGCGAGCGTGGCCATCACCGCCAGCTACCAGGCCACCTTCGAGGGCTTCGCCAAGCGCGGCACCGGCCGTGCGGAAGCCGCGCGACTGCTCGCCCTCAGCGTGGACCTCGCCCGTACGGCGGCCCGGCGCGCGGCGGACACCGGCATCGAACGCCCGCTGTGGGTGGCCGCTTCCGTAGGCCCCTACGGGGCGATGCTCGCGGACGGCTCCGAGTACCGGGGCCGGTACGGGCTGAGCGTGGCCGAACTGGAGCGGTTCCACCGGCCCCGGATCGAGGTGCTGGCCGCCGCCGCGCCGGACGTCCTGGCACTGGAGACCGTCCCGGACGCCGACGAGGCCGCCGCGCTGCTGCGGGCGGTGCGGGGGCTCGGGGTGCCGGCCTGGCTGTCGTACACCGTCGAGGGCTCGCGGACGCGGGCCGGGCAGCCCCTGGAGGAGGCGTTCGGTCTCGCCGCCGACGCCGACGAGGTGATCGCGGTCGGCGTCAACTGCTGTGCGCCACAGGACGTGTTCGGCGCGGTGGAGATCGCGGCGCGGGTCACCGGCAAGCCGGTCGTGGTGTACCCCAACAGCGGGGAGGCCTGGGACGCGCGGGCACGGGCCTGGCGCGGGCGCACCACGTTCGGCGCCGAGCAGGTCACCGCGTGGCGCGCGGCGGGAGCCCGGCTGATCGGAGGCTGCTGCCGGGTCGGACCGGAGGCGATCACGGGGATCGCCACAGCGCTCGCGGCGTAGGGCGGCCCGAGCGGGTCAGGGGTCCTCCGGCTCGGTCGGCCGGCCGTGCTGGATCAGGATCCAGCCCTTGACCGCGTGCATGCCCAGGGACGTGTCGTGCTCCGGTCGGCTCGGCAGCCACGGCCGGGCCGGTTCGCCGTCCGCGTCCAGCCCGTGCAGGACGAGGCTGCCGGCGTGCTCCGTCCTGCCCGCGACCTCCCACGTCCGCGCGAGTTGCCCCACGGCACTCGGTTCCCCCGCGTCCACCGCCACCCGGCACAGACGTTCCGCCTCGGCGAGGTGGCCGGCCTCCTGCCGGATGCGGGCGAGCTCCAGCAGCGCGGGGGCGTGACCCCCCTCGGCGGCGTGCTCGTAGAGGCGCTCCGCCTCGGCCGGATCGCCGAAGGCCCACTGCCGCTGTGCCAGCCACGCCATGGCGTGCAGGTCTCCCTCGTCGGCAGCCGCCCGCAGGACCGCCTCTCCCGCTCCGGCCCCGTCCGCCGCCTCGGCGCGGTCCGCAAGCACGGCCAGCCCCTGCTGCCGGCCCATGTACTCGCCGAACGACAGGTTCACCATCCGCGCCGGGCTCAGGCCGCCCAGAGCCGCGGCCTGCCGGGCCATGCGTTCGCCCTCCGCCGGATCGACGCCCATCACGAGCTGGGCCATGACCCCGAGCGTGAAGAAGTCGCCCAGCTCGGCGGCCTGCTGCGCCGCCGCGACGGCACCGGGCACGTCGTGTTCCCCCGCCAGCCGCATACGGGCCAGTTCGAAGGCGGCGGAGTGGTCTCCGGCGGCGATGGCCGAGCGGAAGTACCGCTCCGCCGCGCCCCGTTCTCCGGCGAGCATGCGACGGCGGCCCAGGAAGGTCAGGGCCGCGGCCGCGCCGAGTCCGGCCGCGGCCCTGGCCAGCCGCTCCACCTCGCCGTCGCCGCCGACGAGGTGCTCGTTCTCCGCGAGGAAGAGCAGGGCCGTCGGATCACCGGTCCGGGCGATCTCCGGAGCAAGCCGTCGCGCCGCCTCCAGATCCTCGTCCTCCTCGTACCAGGAGGCGAGATCGAGCAGTGCGGTGGCGTCACCGGCGTGATGCCCCTTCCAGATGAGCTCGACGGCCTCCTCCCGGCATCCGCGGGTCTCCCGGAGGTTGGCCATCTCGGTCCACGCGGGGGCGTGCCCCCGTTCGGCCGCCCGCCGGAAGAGGGCGTCGGCGAGGGCGTACCGTCCCCTGCGGCGGGCGGAGTCCGCCAGTTCGTGCAGGTCGGCGGCGTCGGCCGCGAACCGCTCGGCCGCCTCCCAGAAAGGCGCGCCGGGACAGACGTAGGAGCGCGCGAGGCGACCGTACTGGTCGAGGTAGTCGGCCAGCCTCCGCCGTCCCGGCCGCGCGCCCATCCCGCTCGCCGCGGGCACCTCGCCCAGGGGGGCCACGACCCCTTTGACCCTCTGCCGCCCGTGGTCCAGGGCCCCGGCGAACCAGTCGGGGCCGGCTCCGGCCCGCTGCGTCTCGCTGAGGTACGCCGGAGCGGCCGCCTCCAGGAGGCCGTCCGGGAGTGCGGGACCGTGACCCAGGCGCCGGGCGTCCATCGCCGCCGTGAGAACCGCCTTGCCGTAACAGGCCGGTGAGTCGTCGGCGGCCTCGTAGAACTCGACGAGCTGCGGTCCGGCCGCCAGTGTCTGGGTGAGGGTGCCGTCCCCGCTCGTGAGGCTCGCCACGGCCAGGGACGGATCGCGCGTGCCGTTGATGCCCCGCAGGGCAGCGGGCGAGAAGGCCGCCGGAACCCGGACGCCGATCGCCTGCGTGAGCAGGGCCCGCGCCTGCGGGTGCGGGTCCTTGCCGGGGGCGCCGGGCTGGACGGTCAGCGAACGGTGGTGCTCACGCCACATGGTCATCAGCACGACGACCGGCTGTGGCCGCTCCAGAAGTCTGCGCAGCTGTGCGGCGACCTCCTCCCCCCGTTCCCGGGCGAGGAAGTTCTGCCCCTCGTCCAGCCACAGCACGGTCCGTGGCTGTGCCACGCCGGCGTCGAGCAGGCCGAGCAGGCTGTCGGAGTCCTTCGGGAAGACCAGGTCCCAGTCCGGCAGGCAGGTGCGCACCGCCTCGAACGCGGTGCGTGTCTTGCCGGTGCAGGACTCGCCCAGGACGAGCACGAGCGTCGCGTCCTGCCCGAGCGCTGCCTGCTCCAGCCGCTGCCGCAGGTGCCGGTCGTGGTCGCGCGGAACATAGGCGGGCAGGACGAAATCCATCGCCGCCGGGGCCGTGCCGCCGGGAGCACCCACGGTGCCGGGGATGGCGGGGTGCACTCCGAGGCTGCCGGGATGCCAGTCGGCGACCGGCCGGGGCAGGTCCGGCAGCGCCGCGCGGCGGGATTGCGCGTCGTGCCGTTCCAGGGCCCGGGCGGCCTGCGCACCGCGCACCGCCTGCCCCACGGCGTGGTTGCGTGTGCCCGCCAGCTCGGCGTAGCGCGCACGCCACCAGCCCGGTCTCAGCAGGTCCTGGTCCACGCCGGGAATCGTCTCCCCGAGTCCGCTCACCCGCTCGCGCAACGTCCGTACCACGCCGAGCAGATGGTCCACGTCCTTGGGCGTCCGGTCGCCGTCCAGCCACGCGCTGACCGTCGACTTCGACCGCACCCCGGCCGCCCGGGCCAGCACCGACAGGCCGGGGCTCCCGCCCAGCAGGATCCGGTGCAGTTCCCCGAGCCGGCGCAGGTCCGCCCGGAACGCCTCCTCCACGCCCCCCTCGCGTGCTCCGTTCGCCACCCGCTCCCCCAGCGTTCGACCGCCCAGCGGACAGGACTGGACGCCCGGGAAGTCTATGGCGCTGAACAGCCGCTTCGCGGGCCTGCCGTCCAATGTGCGCGGACGGTCGCGGAACGCCCCGCTGGACGGGCACCTTCGTGACCGCCGCCGCACGCGGCTTCCGTTTCCGCTTCGATCAGGGAGTGCCCATGGCCGTCGTCGTCCGGTCCGCCGAGTTCCTCACCCCGTTCGGCACGCTGTTCCTCGTCACGTTCCTGCTGCTGTTCGCCGGTGTGATCGTCCCGGCCGTCTGGTCCCGGCACCGGCACCGCCGCGACGCCGCCCACCGCGTCCTCGGCCTTCTGCTGCGCTCCGCGCGGGAGGTGCCGGCGGCGCTGCGCCGGGCACTGACCCGTTGACCTGCCGGCGGCCGGCCTTGGCGGCGGGCGGCCGGTGGGGCGGGGTGGGCCGGGCCGGGCGGGTGATCTGCGACCACGCGGCCCGGTCAGGTGCCGCCCGCCGCACCGCCCCCGCGGCGGCCGAGCGGGACGCTCAGAAGATCCTCGCTCCGATCCGTCCGAGGATGGTGAAGGTGTGCGTGCCGTAGACGGCGAAGACCGCGACGGCGGCGAGGACGAAAAGGGCGAGGGGTGCGGCCCAGGTGAGACGGATCTTCATGCGAGCTGCCTTCCTTTCACGGGTTCCGGTTGGGTCGTGCTTCCGACGGTCAGGACGGTGTCACAGCGGTCGCGGACCGAGTCGTCGTGGGTGGCGATGACGACGGCGCAGCCGTCCTCGCTCATCGTGCGCAGGATGTCGACGACCAGGGTGGTGTTGTCGTGGTCGAGCGCGCCGGTGGGCTCGTCGGCGAGGACGAGGCTGGGCTGCTTGACGATCAGGCGGGCCAGCGCGACGCGCTGCTGCTCGCCGCCGCTGAGCCGGTGCACCTGCTCCTTCTCCCGGCCTGCCAGCCCGACGCGCCCCAGCGCCTCGGCGACGGACGGGGCGTCGGTCCCCTTCCGCCGTGGCCGCATGGCGACTTCGAGGTTGGCCGCGACGCTCGCGTTCTCGATCAGGGCGTAGTTCTGGAAGAGGTAGCCGAGGACGTCGCGCCGGTAGTGCCGGGCGGCGCGCGGCCCGAAGCCCGTGATGTCCCGGCCTTCGTGGCGGATCGCGCCGGAACTCGGGGCGTCGAGCAGGCCGAGGCAGTTCAGCAGCGTCGACTTGCCGGAGCCGCTCGGCCCGACCAGCGCCAGCAACTGGCCTCCCCGGACGGTGAAATCGAGGCCCGACCACAGGGTGCGCGGGCCGTAGGACTTGCGCAGGTTCTGGATCTCGATCACGAGGTGGCTCCGGTGGGACGGTGGGGGGTCACGACTCTGCCGCCCCTTCCTTGACGATCCGACGGTGGAAGAAGGCCAGGGCCGCGAGCACCGCGGCGGACTCGACGGCGACGAGCACGGCGTTGGCGCCGAGGTCGAGGCCGGTGATGTGGACGGGCTCGGCGGGCGGTTTGAGGCCGGTTCTCCGGTACTCCTCCAGCTCCTGGTTCTGCCACCACACCTGGAAGGGCACCCATACGGCGAGGAGGACGGCCAGCAGCCCCTCGACGCCCAGGAGCGCACGGTGCGTGGCCGTGAACCGCCAGCCGCTGATGTACCGGGCGAAGATGGTCTGCGCGTTCTTCCGGGAGTGGACGATGCAGACCCCGACCCCGGTGATGAGCAGCACCACGACCGCCACGGCCAGGTTGAACAGCTGGAGCCGGAAGTCGGCGACGAGATCGCGGAGCTTGAGGGCCGCGTTCTGTCCGACCGGGCTCATCCCGGTGACGTAGGTGCCCAGGTGGTGCTTGGTGATCCCGTCCGTCACGTCGTCCGGGTCCTTGAAGACGAGGCTCTGCTGGGAGGCGTAGGCGACGTAGCCCCGGTTGCTCAGAGAGGGCGAGCCGTCGGGGAAGACGATGACCACCGGGTCGGTGACGAAGGACTCGTCGGCGTCGGGGTTGGTCATGGCCTGGAGCCGGCCCCGGGGGTTGTAGGTGAACAGCCGCTGGCCGTCCCGGGCCTGGAGAGCCGTCACCCGCTCGGCGGGAATCGTCTCCGGGCGGCTCGGGTTCAGCAGTTCCGGGACCGATGCGGCGAGGCGGTCGGTGTACCGGTCCAGGTCCGCGGGGACCAGCAGCCGCACGCGGGTGCCGTCGGCCGTGGTGGCGGGGACGCGCCGCCCGGCGGCGTCGAGCACGGGCTGTGCGGCGAGATAGGACTCGTTGACGATCAGCAGGTCGCGGTCCGGAAGGCCGGCCAGGTCGCCCAGGTGCCGGAACCTGCGGTGTCCGGCGACGATGATCTGCCCGTCCCCGTCGGCCTCGCGGAGCCAGCCGCCCACCTTCTCGTCCAGGACCTCGAAGGCGCCCTCGCTCGCCGCGCTGCCGTTGAGGGCGATCGCGGTCGTGTCGCCGATCTTCCGGTAGGTCTCGATGCCGGCTTCCCGGTTCGCGATGTTCTGTCCGGCCATGACGACGTCGCCGGCGATGCTCACCGCGAGCAGGAGCGCGGGGATGCGCACCAGATAGGTGCTCAGCGCGGCGGTCCGCGCGGGGAGTTCGCCCTTCAGGGCCCGCAACAGCCCGGTCTGTGAGGTCAGCTGGAGCGTGATCGCGTGCACGGCGAGGGAGACGAGACCGAGGACGGCGGCGACTCCCAGGGCGACGAGGGCGAAGACACCGATCCAGGCCAGCCCGTTGTAGAGGCCGAGCAGCACCAGGGCCAGGGCGGTCACCGCGCCGAAGGCCGCCGCCCAGAAGGTGGCCAGTTGCCGCAGGTCCCGCAGCAGTATCCGCCCGAAGGACCTGCCCTGGAGGCGCTGCACCGCGTACCCCTTGGCGCCGAGCATGACGCCGGCGCCGGTCATCGTCACGACGGCGAGGGTGACGACGAAGAAGGAGCGGAGCAGGGCGCTGTCGGAGTAGGCCGGCGTCAGCTGCCCGAGCGAGTAGGGGCGGTAGGGCGCCGCCTCGAACCCGAGGCCGGTGAACGTCCGGACCAGTTCGTCGACGTCGCGGTCCGAGCCGAACACGTAGTAGTAGCCGCGCGGGTCGCGGTTGCCCAGCTCGGCGACGGGGTGCACCTCGGTGCGGTAGTCGCGGTCGAAGGCGGGGTAACCCTCGCGCAGCCAGTCGGAACGGGGCCCGCCGGGAGCCAGGTAGAGATGCCGGCGGCTGTAGGGCTCCTTGAGGTCGGGGGTCTCGCGCGCGACGGTCGCCCGGTGGGACTGGGCGAACTCGGTCATGACACGGGTGACCTGTGCTCCGCTGGTCTCTCCCTTGGTGTCCGTCACCCAGACGACGGCCGTGTGCCCCATGACCCAGCGTCCGTCGAGGTCTCGGAGGAACAGGAAGGAGAGCACTGCGGAGAACGCCAGTACGGCGGCGTGAACGAACTTGATACTTCGGTGCAGCATCGACGACCCAGATCGGGGAGCGCGGCTCCGGGGAGGGCGGAACAGGCGGGGAGTGGACCGCCCGCGGGAGGAGATGGCAGGCTCTCGCGGGCGGAGGCGCTCACCTCACCAGGAGGGGCAGGGGCTCATCGGCCCCGGTGGGTCAGCAGCTGGTCTTGTAGTACGTCTTGTTGCCGTACAGCGCAGCGTCGGCCTGGGTGATGCTCCAGTTGCCCGCGCTCGCCTCGTCGGTGTCGATGTAGTCGCCGACGGAGGTCGAGCCGTGGCACCGGCTGGACAGGTAGTAGTCCGACCACACGTACGAGGTGCCGGCTCCGTGGTCCCAGGTGCCGCCCTCCGCCGGGTAGGAGATGGTCGCCAGTGCCGGCGTGGCACCGGCGATGACGAGGGCACCGGCGGCCATCGCGACCTTCAGGCTGCGCTTGGTCTTCACAGGGATCTTCCTTCTCTCCATGACATGATCTCGCCTTTGGCTGGATATCGGCCTTGTGTGGCTCGATCTTGATCTTGATCGGGCAGGACTCTCCCAGGGACGTAAAAGGCTGTCAACTTTTGGGTCACACAACGGACTTGAGACAGTAAAATGGCTTGCATTCTTCACAAGGACTACACAACTGCCAGGTCGTGTGGGTGGCGACCGGCGAGAGCGGCCACAGCCGGCCGTCGCGGGGCGCAACCACCGCGACGGGCCGGGGTCTTGCGGGTCCTCAGCGGCGCCTGGCCACCACGGAGCGCCGCAGACGCCGTACCGCCGCCGCCAGCTCGGCCCCCGGTGCCCGGGCCCCGGACGCGGCGGCGGGGGCCGGGTCGGTGCGGGCCGTCGCCCAGAGGCCGGTCTCCGCGTCCCGTGGACCGTGCGCGGTGTACGGCTCCCCCGCACCGAAGACGCGCACCGGATGGGTCGCGTCCCAGGCTTCCCAGCCGGGGTCCCCGGTCGTGGCGAACCGCACCCAGGCGCCGTGCATCGCGTCGCACAGCTCCTGCGGGGCCCCCTCGCCTGCCAGCTTCTGCGACTCGGGCACGTGCCCGCTGTCGAAGACGAAGCCCAGCTCCAGCGCATGGCAGGCACCGAGGCCGGGCAGCCCGGACGGCCAGGCGAACTCGTACAGGTGACTGGCGCCGGGGCGGGCGTCCGCGAGCCGGTGCAGCGGCACCCGCAGCAGGTGGTCGGTCACCATCTGGCCGACGATCTCGGCGGTCCCGGCGTCCGGGTGCAGCGCGCGGTAGCCGCGCGGCACCTCGTGCCCGGCGTGGCAGCGGGCCATCGCGCCGGCCAGGGCGACCGCGCCGAGCCGGTCGACGTGGTCCAGCAGCCCGCCGGGCACCAGCCACAGCCGGTACTCGTCCCGGGTCCAGCCCATGAGCAGCTCGACGTCGAGGGCGGCGGCGCCTTCGGTCAGCGCCTTCAGCGGGTCTCGGGGCACGAGGTCGCCGTCCACGACGATGCCGAACGCGGGCCCGCCCAGCACCGGACTGCTGAGCCGGCCGACCTCGGCCTGCGTGCGCAGCAGGAGTTCCCGGTCGACCGCGGCGAACGCCTCCGCGGTGGCGGGGATCTTCAGCCGGGTGGCCATCCGGCGCACCATCCGCCGTACCTTGTCGCGGTCGGACACCTCGGGCGCGCCGCTCTGCAGGACCGCCCGCCGGATCAGGCCCCGCGTCTGGGGCGCGGCGAGGAGGACACCGGCGCTGATGGCGCCGGCCGACTGCCCGCACAGGGTGATCCGGCCGGGATCGCCGCCGAAGGCCTCGATCGACTCGTGCACCCAGCGCAGCGCGGCGAGCTGGTCGTGCAGGCCGGGGTTCGGGGGCGCGTCGGGGAACAGGCCGTAGCCCTCCACCCCCAGTCGGTAGTTGACCGAGACGCACACGACCCCGTCACGGGCGAAGGAGCTGCCGTCGTACACCGGTACCGCCGAGGAACCCCTGGTCAGCGCGCCGCCGTGCAGCCAGACCAGGACCGGCAGCCGGGCCCCGGGCCCCGGCTCGGGGGTCCAGACGTTCAGGTTGAGGCAGTCGTCCCCGGGGATCACCGGGTCGGACAGGTACTGGGCGAACGCCTCCGAGTACGGCGGCTTCGGCGCGGTCGGGCCGAAGGCGCCGGCGTCCCGGACCCCGTCCCACGGCTCGGGCGGACGGGGCGGGCGGAACCGCAGGGGGCCGAAGGGCGGGGCGGCGTACGGGATGCCCCGGAACACCGCGATCCCCCGCTCGTACCGGCCGCGTACGTCCCCGTGCGGCGTTCTGACCACGGGGCCCGCCTGGTCCGTCATCGCCCACCAGCCCTTCGCCACGCGCGCGTGCGGTGTCCCACCAGAGCACCACAGCGCCCGGACCTATTCCTGTGCACAGGTTCCGGGCGTGGGCCGATCGGCGTACGGCGGAGTTTCGAAAGCGGTCGGCGAGCAGGCCGCGTCGGGGTGTACGCCGCGCTCGCCGAGCGCGAGGTGCGGGTGCCGGACGACGTGAGCGTGGTGGGGTTCGACGACCCGCCCTACTGGTGCGGATGACGCGGGGCGACCGTCCCGAGGGGACGCGGACGGAGCTGTCGACACGGCTGGTGCAGCGCGCGGGCACAGCCCCGCGAGCGGCGGCATGGACCGGCATGGGCCACTCCACGCGTATCGCCACGGTCGCAGACGCCAGGCCGGCGGGAACGACCGCACCGGCCTCTGGGACCGGGTCCGACGTCCGGGCGCCGGGCGCCGGCGACACGGTGACGGCCGGGCCTCCCGTGGGAGCCCGGCCGTCGTGCTGTCCGGTGGCCGCTCAGTCCTCCTCGCCCCGGCCGGCCCCGACGAGGGCCTCGACCACGTCCACGGCGCTGCCGTCGTGGTCGCTGCCGGCGGTGCCGCTGCCGGTCTGGAGGTTGGCCGTGCGATCGACCTCCAGCCAGGAGTCGGCCTGGGAGTTGTCGATCACGGTGATCAGGCTTCCGGACGCGACGGCGGGTACGGCACCGGCCCCGAGGAGCGCGGCGGCGACCGCCGTGGCCAGCCCGAGCCGGGGGACGGCACCGGTCACACGCCCACGCCCTCGGGGGCGAGCCGCTCGCGGGCGATGTTGCGCTCCAGCAGGCTGGTGGAGGCCTTCACCCCGACACCGCTCGCGGGGTCCACCTCGGGCAGCCGCCCGTCGGCCGCCTTCAGGCCGGCGAGCGCGGAGTCCATCGCCTCGTGCGCGGCGAACAGGCACGGGGTGCTGTAGATGGCGACGTCCACGCCGAGGTCGGACAGTTCACCGAGGGACAGCCGGGGCGACTTGCCGCCGGCGATCTGGTTGAACAGCAGCGGCTTGTCCCCGACGACCTCGCGGATCCGCTTGATCCACTCGACGCTGCGCACCCCGTCCACCAGCACCACGTCGGCGTCGGTGGCCGCCAGCCGTTCGGCGCGGTGCAGGATGTCGTGCTCGTCGGTGGCGTCCGTGCGGGCGACGACGACGAGGTCCTTGCGGGTCTCCAGGACCTTGTGCAGCTTCTCCAGGTACTCCTCCAGGGGCAGCACCTGCTTGCCGTCGGCGTGGCCGCAGCGGCGGGGCCGCTTCTGGTCCTCCAGGATCACCCCGGAGGCACCGATGCGCTCCAGCCCCTCGACGACGTGGCAGGCGACCTCGGGATCGACGTACCCGTCGTCGATGTCGACCAGCAGGTGGTGGTGGGGGAACGCGCCGCGCAGGCGCTGCACGAAGGCCACCATGTCGGGCCAGGCGATGAATCCGATGTCCGGCAGTCCGTAGTACGAGGCCGCGAAGCCGAAGCCGGATACGAACATCCCGTCGTAGTGCTTGGCCGCGATCGACGCCGAGTACATGTCGTACACGCCGATCAGCGGTGTGGTACCGGGACCGGCGATGCGTTCGCGCAGCTTGTTTCCGTAGGTCAAGGTCCGGCTCCTCCTGTGGGTGGGTGACGCGGGGCGGAAGGGGGGCCTCCGCGTCTCGACGCCCTTTGCCAAGACAAGAGCATCTCTAGATAGTCACGTGACCTTCCTCCTACGCCAGCTTTACTCACTCCAACGGCGCAACCGGTTCACCGCAGAAACGTCACTGGACGGCCGTCGCCGCCCAGGTGAGGCCCCCGTTCAGATGGGCCAGGAAGACCGGGTCGCGGTAGGCGTCCCCGGCATGGCCGAGGGCTGTGTAGAACACGCGTCCGCCTCCGGGACCCCGCTCATAGCACCAGGCCAGCGGATGGTCCGCGCCCATGCCACCGCCGTCGTACGACGTCTCGTCGGCGCGCAGCAGCACGCGCGCCCCGCCGCGCGGGGCGTGGTCGAAGTCGTACCACTCGTCGGTGAACTCCCAGACGGACGGCAGCGGCCGGGTCGCGGGATGGGCGGGGTCGGCGACCAGGACCCGGCCCGGCTGGTGGGCCGGGTGCCGGGTGAAGCGGGCGCCGAGGAGTTCGCCGTAGTACGGCCACCCGTACTCGGTGCAGGCCGCCGCGTGCACCCCGGCGAAGCCGCCGCCCGACCGGACGTACCGCGCCAGCCGCTCGCGCCCGGCCGGGGTCAGCACGTCCCCGCTGGTGGAGAGGAAGACCACGGCCGCGAACCCGTTCAGCGGCCGCTCCAGGTCCGCCGGGTCCTCGGTGTGCTCGACGGCGAACCCGCCGAGCGCCCGGACGGCGGCGACCGCGTCCGGGATGGAGTCGTGGCGGTAGTCGGCGGTGCGGGTGTAGAGGAGGAGACGAGGAGGCATGGCACGGGACTCTAGGCGCGGGCCCTTACGGCCCGGCAGAGCGGTTCCCCACGTCCTGGGCCGGGCGCCGGGCACGGGCACGCTCCAGGGCTTCCCCTCAACCGCCTTCGCCCACGCCGTCGCCGGGCGCCGCGTCGCCGTACCCGGGCGGGCGTGGCCCCCGGGCGG
>NZ_JBEXKG010000103.1:0-29089 GCF_040609555.1 Streptomyces sp. NPDC004658 | reverse complement strand
GGCCGCCTCCCGCAGGTGCGCCGCGAGCCGCTCCACCCCGCCGACCAGCACCCCCGTCCCGGCCACCGCGCCCTCGCCCGCGCGCAGCTGCCACACGGCCCGCCCTGTCTCGCCCGCATCGGCGGCCTGCCTGGCCTCGTTCAGCCGTGCGCCGGCGAACACCAGCCGGTCCTTGGCCTGTTCGACGTACCCCGTGACCGACCGGAAGGCCGAGGGGGCGTACCGCTCCCGCAGCACCGCCAGGGTCCGCTGCGCGGCCGTCGTGCGTGCCGCCAGCTCCCGGAACCGCTCCTCGGCCAGCCCCAGCGCCGTGCGCAGCCCCTCCTCGTCCGCCGTGAGGCCCCGCAGCCGGTCCAGCGCCTCCGCCTCCGCGTCCAGCCGGCGCCCGGCCTCCGCGCAGCGGCCGATCACCCCGACCAGCGCCTGGCGCCGGGCGCCCGCCTCCTCCGGGACGCCCTGCTCGTAGCGCCGCCAGATCGCGAACGCCGCCGACAGCTCGGTCTCGGCGGCCCGCAGCGCGTGCGTGAACGGCTCGGTCCGCTGGTCCCCGAACCGTTCCCGGACGAAGGACAGTTCCTCCCGGCTGGTCCGTACGCAGTCGTCGGCCAGCCGCAGTGCCGCCCGGGCCTGGCGTTCGGAGTCGGCCGGGGTGGGCACGGCCGGGTGCGCCGGGACGGTCCCCGGGGTCGTCCGGGTCCGCGCCCGGCGGGTCCGCCGCAGATAGCCGTAGCCGGCCAGGGCGAGGGCCGCCACCCCGGCGACGAGCGGCAGCACGAGGTCCGTGGCCGACGTCTCGTCCTGCTGCGGCGCGCCGGCGCTCGCCACCGTGCCGACGGGGGCCACGGGAACCGGATCACGGGCATCGACCGTCATCACGGGCAGCACCAGCCACCCGGCTCCCACCAGGGCGCCCAGCACGGCATGAGCCAATCGCGCCCGTATGCGCGCGGTGGCCCGCCGGGGTCGGCCCCGGATCAGGGAGGACGTCACATTTCGGAGCGTATGGGCAGGTAGACGGCTCCGCGAGCGGGATGGATACGGGTGGGGGACCAGGCGGACAGGGGGGCGGGATGGACGAGAACCGGACGGACGAGGACCACCCGGAGCCGGACCGCCCTCACCCGGACGACCCCGGCACCGGGCCCGCCCCCCGCACCCGCCCCCGCAGACGCCGCCTCCTGCGGATCGCCGCCGCCCTCGCCGCCCTGCTCCTGCTCCCCGTCCTCACCGCCGAGACGGCGCTCCGGCTCAACTACACCGGCGATCCGGCCCCCGGCACCCGCACCCGGCACCAGGACGCCCTCTGGCTCGGGCACGCCTGGGTGGACGGGCGCAAGACCGACCGGGACGTCCAGGCCCTCGCCCGCCGCCTGAAGGGCACCGGCATCCGCGATCTGTACGTCCACGCGGGGCCGCTCGAACACGACGGGACCCTGCCCGCGTCGGCGTACCCGAAGGCCCGCCGGCTGATCGCGGCCGTCCACCGGGAACTCCCCGGCGTCCGCGTCCAGGCCTGGCTCGGCGACAAGCTGGCCACGGAGAGCCCGGACGGCCTGCGCCTGGAGCGCGCCGCGACCCGGGCGGCGGTCGTCACCTCGGCCCGGCGCATCCTCGCCGCCGGCTTCGAGGGCACCCACTTCGACCTGGAACCGCTGCACTCCGGCGACCGCGACTACCTGTCCCTCCTCGACGACCTGCGCGGCCTCACCCACGCCCGGGGCGCCGTCCTCTCCGTCGCCGCCCACCAGATCGACCCGCTGCCCGCCTTCCACTCCTTCTGGGGTACGACCACCGGCCACCCCAAGTGGTGGTCGCAGGCGTACTTCGGGCAGGTGGCCCGCCGTGTGGACCAGATCGCCGTCATGTCGTACGACACCATGCAGCCGTTGCAGAGCCTGTACGGCGGCTATGTGGCCCAGCAGACCAGCCTCGCCCTGGAGGTCACCCCCGAGAGCACCGACCTGCTGATGGGCCTGCCCTTCTACCACGAGAACCGGTTCGGGCACTGGGCGCACGCCGAGACGGTCCCGGCCGCCGTGCGCGGGGTCCGCCTCGGTCTGAGCCGTACGGACGCCGACCGGGCCCGCTTCGGCGTCGCGCTCTACGTGGACTTCGCGGCCACCGAGGCGGACTGGCGGGCGTACCGGGAGGACTGGGCGGCTACGCCCCCGACCGCCTCCTGATCTTCGAGCCCAGCCAGACCAGCGGGTCGTACTTGCGGTCCACCGCGCGTTCCTTCAGCGGGATCAGGGCGTTGTCGGTGATCCTGATGCCCTCGGGGCAGACCTCGGTGCAGCACTTGGTGATGTTGCAGTAGCCGAGGCCGTGGTCGTCCTGGGCGGTGCGTCCGCGGTCCAGGCCGGTCTCGGCGGCGGCGTCCAGCGGGTGCATGTCGAGTTCGGCGACGCGCATCAGGTAGCGCGGCCCGGCGAACGCCTGCTTGTTCTCCTCGTGGTCGCGCACCACATGGCAGGTGTTCTGGCACAGGAAGCACTCGATGCACTTGCGGAACTCCTGCGGGCGGTCCACGTCCTCCTGGAACATGCGGTACTCACCGGGCCCGAGACCAGGCGGCGGCACGAAGGCCGGGATCTCCCGCGCCTTCTGGTAGTTGAAGCCGACGTCCGTCACCAGGTCCCGGATCACGGGGAAGGCACGCAGCGGGGTGATCGTGACCGTCTCCGCCCGGTCGAAGACCGACATGCGGGTCATGCACATCAGCCGCGGGCGGCCGTTGATCTCCGCCGAGCACGAACCGCACTTGCCCGCCTTGCAGTTCCAGCGCACGGCGAGGTCGGGCACCTGGGTGGCCTGGAGGCGGTGGACGATGTCCAGGACCACCTCGCCGTCGTTCACCTCGACCGTGAAGTCCTGAAGGCCACCGCCCTGTTCGTCGCCCCGCCACACCTGGAAGCGGGCCTCGTAGCTGCTCACTCGTACAGCTCCTCTTCGGCGAGGTACTTGACCAGCTCCTCCTTCTCGAAGAGGGCGAGCAGGTCCGGGCGGATGGGTTCGGTGGTCTCGCGGGTGAGGCGGATCTGGCCGCGGGCCGGGTCGGCCGCCGCGAGGCCGCCGGTGGGGTCGGCGAGGGTGCACAGCAGGTTCACGTTGCGCCAGGACCGGTCCATCCGGGGATGGTCCTCGCGGGTGTGCCCGCCGCGCGACTCGGTGCGCTCCAGCGCCGCCCGGGCCACGCACTCGCTGACCAGCAGCATGTTCCTGAGGTCCAGGGCGAGGTGCCAGCCGGGGTTGAACTGGCGGTGGCCCTCGACGCCGGCCCGCCGGGCCCGCACCCGCAGCTCGGCCAGCTTGTGCAGGGCCCGCTCCATCTCGCCCTCGCGGCGGATGATGCCGACCAGGTCGTTCATCGCCTGCTGGAGTTCCTGGTGCAGGGCGTACGGGTTCTCCGGCGGGCCCGCCTCGCCCTCCGCCTCGGCGGAGAACGGCCGCAGTGCCTCCGCCGACGCCGTGTTCACCTGGGTGTCGTCCACGGGCGGGCGGCGCCGGGCCAGCCCCTGCGCGTACTCGGCCGCGTGCCAGCCGGCCCGGCGCCCGAACACGAGCAGGTCGGAGAGGGAGTTGCCGCCGAGCCGGTTGGAGCCGTGCATGCCGCCGGCCACCTCGCCGGCCGCGTACAGCCCGGGCACCCCGCGTGCCGCCGCCGTGTCGGAGTCGACCGCGATGCCGCCCATCACGTAGTGGCAGGTCGGGCCGACCTCCATCGCCTCCGCCGTGATGTCGACGTCCGCCAGCTCCTTGAACTGGTGGTACATGGAGGGCAGCCGGCGCCGGATGACCTCGGCGGGCATCCGGGTCGACACGTCGAGGAAGACCCCGCCGTGCGGGGAGCCCCGGCCGGCCTTCACCTCGGCGTTGATCGCGCGGGCCACCTCGTCGCGGGGGAGGAGTTCGGGCGGCCGGCGGTTGTTGTCCGGGTCCTCGTACCACCGGTCGGCCTCCTCCTCCGACTCGGCGTACTTCTCCTTGAAGACGTCCGGGACGTAGTCGAACATGAACCGCTTGCCCTCGGAGTTCCGCAGGACCCCGCCGTCCCCGCGCACCGACTCGGTGACGAGGATGCCCTTCACCGACGGCGGCCAGACCATGCCGGTCGGGTGGAACTGCACGAACTCCATGTTCAGCAGCGGAGCGCCCGCGAGGAGCGCCAGCGCGTGGCCGTCGCCCGTGTACTCCCACGAGTTGGACGTGACCTTGAAGGACTTGCCGATGCCGCCGGTCGCGAGGACCACCGCCGGCGCCTCCAGCACGAAGAAGCGGCCGGTCTCGCGGTCGTAGGCGAACACGCCCGAGACGCGGTCGCCGTCCTTGAGGATCCGGGTGACCGTGCACTCCTGGAAGACCTTCAGCCGGGACTCGTAGTCCCCGGTCTCCCTGAAGTCCTCCTGCTGGAGCGCGACGATCTTCTGCTGGAGCGTGCGGATCAGCTCCAGGCCCGTGCGGTCGCCCACATGGGCCAGGCGCGGGTACTCGTGCCCGCCGAAGTTCCGCTGGGAGATGCGGCCGTCCTTCATGCGGTCGAACAGCGCGCCCCAGGTCTCCAGTTCCCACACCCGGTCCGGGGCCTCCTGCGCGTGCAGCTCGGCCATCCGCCACTGGTTGAGGAACTTGCCGCCGCGCATGGTGTCGCGGAAGTGGACCTGCCAGCTGTCGTGCTCGTTGGCGTTGGCCATGGCCGCCGCGATGCCGCCCTCGGCCATCACCGTGTGCGCCTTGCCGAACAGCGACTTGCAGATCACCGCCGTACGGGCGCCCCGCTCGCGCGCCTCGATCGCCGCCCGGAGGCCCGCGCCCCCGGCGCCGACCACGACGACGTCCCACTCCTGCCGGTCGACCACGGACATCAGTTCAGTCCCTCACTGGATCTCTAGAAGAAGCGCGGATCGTCGAAGACCCCGGACGCGACCAGGTAGACGTAGAAGTCGGCGAGCGCCACGCTCAGCAGCGAGGCCCAGGCCAGCTGCATGTGGCGGGCGTTGAGCCGGCCGACGAACTGCCAGGCGCGGTAGCGCACCGGGTGCCGGGAGAAGTGTTTGAGCTTGCCGCCGACGATGTGCCGGCAGGAGTGGCACGAGAGGGTGTACGCCCAGATCAGCACGATGTTGGCCAGGAAGACCAGGGTGCCGAGCCCCATGTGCCCCCACCGGTAGTGCTCGTCGCGGAAGGCCAGCAGGGTGTCGTACGTCAGCACGCCGGCCACCAGCAGGGCGGCGTAGAAGAAGTACCGGTGGATGTTCTGCAGGACCAGCGGGAAGCGGGTCTCGCCGGTGTACGTCCGGTGCGGCTCGGCCACCGCGCAGGCGGGAGGCGACGCCCAGAAGGCCCGGTAGTACGCCTTGCGGTAGTAGTAGCAGGTCAGCCGGAAGCCGAGCGGGAAGATCAGGATGATGACGGCGGGGGAGATGCCCCACCAGCTCCCGAAGAGGTCGGCGTTGGGCCCGGCGCGCATGGTCCGGCAGTTCTCCGCCAGGCACGGCGAGTAGAACGGCGAGACGTACGGCGCCGCGTAGTAGTGGGCGTTCGCGAAGGCCCGCCAGGTCGAGTACACGACGAAGGCCAGCAGACCGGCCGCGGTGGCGGCGGGCGCCAGCCACCAGCGGTCGGTCCGCAGGTGCGGGGCGGCGATCGCGGCGCGCGCAGGGGTGCGTACGCCGCCGCTGTTCTGTTGGGGTTCCGTACCAGTAGCCAAGGGGGACTCCGGTCGGTTCGGGGGTGTGTCAGGGGGCGCGGCGGTCGCGGGCGCCCAGGCCCTCGTCGTCCGAGTCCGTCCACAGGCTGATGTCGTAGGGCGCGTCGGAGATGGTGACGAGGTCGGGCCGGCGTGGCGTGGCCGGGGCCGCGGCTGCCTCCCGCAGCAGTGCCACGCTCTCACGCAGATGGTCGGCGTCCAGGCGGACCCGGCGTATCTCCAGACCGCTGCCGAGTTGGTGTTCCAGGCGGCTCACCGACCGGTTGAGGTCGTCGAGGCAGCGCTGGACGGCGTTGATGTCGTCGTGCACGGACATGACTTGCCCTCGCTTCCGCGGGTCCGGCGGTCAGGGGCGGCAACGCTCATGCGCCTTGGAGTGTTGCGCCTCACGCCCGCCGGTGTGAAGGGATGTGCAGCGATTGGCCGAGGCGTACGGATGCACCGCCCGGTGTGTTGCGCCGCACGGGTGGGCTTACCGGCCGTCGTCGCCGTGTCGCCCACCGTGGCCGGATCCTTTCCTCTTCAGTGGCCGCATAGATCTGATCAGCTCCATATACCGCCAAACGTGATCAGTTCCATATACCGACAAATGCGAGCATAAGGCCCGTGGCTTCCTGGAGGTAGCAGAGATGTCCTACGACGGCGTCGGGCAGCGCCCCAAAGGGGTACGGGGCTCCATCGACGGGCGGCTCTGCCGCGGGGCGCGACCAGCCGCGACGCACCCGCAGCCGCACGACGGCACAGCGCGGCGCCCCGGTGGGCGGCACGTGCAGCGCGCCCTCGTCTTCCTCACCGCCGGCGCCCTCGCCGTCCCCCTCCTCGCCGGCTGCGGCGAGGACGACGAGGCCGGGACCCCCCTCGCACCGCAGGACATCGCTCTCGTCGCCCGCGACAAGGTCGCCGACGGCGGCACCCTGAAGTGGGCCGTGGACGAGGTACCGGAGACCCTGAACACCTTCCAGGCCGACGCCGACGCCGGTACCGGCCGGGTCGCCCAGGCCGTGCTGCCGTCCATGTTCCGGCTGGACGCGGCCGGCCGGCCGGTACCCAACCCGGCCTACCTGGAGTCGGCCAAGGTCATCGAGACCGAGCCGCGCCAGGTCGTGCTGTACAAGCTGAACCAGCAGGCCGTGTGGACCGACGGCCGGGAGATCGGCGCCGCCGACTTCGTCGCGCAGTGGCGCGCCCTGTCCGGCAAGAACAGCGCCTTCTGGACCGCCCGCAACGCCGGCTACGACCGCATCGCCAAGATCGAGCGCGGCGCCAGCGACCTCCAGGTGCGGGTCACCTTCTCCCGCCCCTACGCCGACTGGAAGTCGCTGTTCTCCCCGCTGTACCCGAAGGACGTCATGGGCACCCCGGACGCCTTCAACGACGGCGCCCGGCGCAAGCTGAACGTCACCGCCGGACCCTTCAAGGTCAAGAAGGTCGACACCGCGAAGAAGGACGTCGTCCTCACCCGCAACCCGCGCTGGTGGGGGAAGCCCGCCAAGCTGAACGAGATCGTGCTGCACGCCGTCTCGCGCGACAAGCGGGCCGCCGCCCTCGCCGACGGCAGCGTGGACCTCGCCGAGATCGACTCCGCCGACGCCCAGCGGATCGGGCTCGCCCACCGCGAGAAGGGCACCGGCACCCCACTCCAGGGCGCCGGCGGCAAGACCTCCGCGAAGAAGCTGCGCGACTGGGCGCTCGCGCACGGCTTCGACTCCGACCAGGTGCACGCCGGCAGGAAGAAGCTGCGCAAGGCGATCACCCGGTACCTGGAGCAGCAGCAGGCGCTGCGGGACGTCGAGGTCCGCAAGTCCCTGGAGCCCGCCTACACCCAGCTCGCCCTCAACGGCTCCACCGGTCCCCTCGCCGACGAACGGGTCCGCCGGGCCGTCGCCCGCGCCCTGGACCGGGTGGAGCTGGCCCGGCTGGTGCTCACCCCGCTCGGCCTGCCCGCCGTACCGGTCGGCAGCCACCTCGCCCTGTCCGGGCAGGCCGCCTACGCCGACGGCAGCGGCGCGATCGGCGGCCAGGACGCCAAGGAGGCGCAGGCGCTGCTCGCCGACGCCGGCTGGGTGCGCGGCGGCCCGCTGAAGGAGCAGAAGAAGGCCGAGAAGGCGGCCGGCCCCCAGCGCCCCTCCGAGGACGTGTCGAACGGCGGCAAGGACGGCGAGTACATCGTGGGGGAGGACGACGACGAGAAGGGCCGCGACGACGGGCCCGGCGCCGGGAGCCACGGCGGTTCGGACGGCGACGGCAAGGGCAAGCACCACGAGTCCGCCGGCGACCAGCACGAGCACCCCGACCAGCACCTCGCGCGCGAGGGCAAGCACGGCGGCGCGCCCGGCGCGTACGCCCCCCAGGGCACGGCCGCCCCGGCCGCCGCGCCCGCCGGACCGCTCGCCAAGGACGGCAAGCCGCTCGCGCTGCGCTTCGTCCTGCCCTCCGGCTCCGGCTCCGAGACGCTGAACTCGGTCGCCGAGCGGATCTCCGCGATGCTGGAGCAGGTCGGCATCCGCACCACGATCACGAAGGTCTCCGACGAGAGCTACTTCAAGGACCACGTCGCCGCCGGCGACTACGACCTCGCCCTGTACTCCTGGCCGTCCTCCGCGTTCCCGGCGACGGACGCCCGGCCCATCTACGCCAAGCCGGTCGCGGCGGCGGACGGCTCGGTGAACGTCGAGCAGAACTACACGCGGGTCGGCACGGACCAGGTCGACCAGCTCTTCGACCAGGCCCAGGCCACGCTCGACGAGGACGAGGCGCGTTCCCTGATCCGCAAGGCCGACTCCCGCATCTGGGCGGTCGCCGGCTCGATCCCGCTCTACCAGCGGCCTCAGCTGGTGGGGGTCCGCAAGAACGTGGTCAACGCGGGGGCCTTCGGCTTCCAGACACCGGTCTACGAGGACATGGGCTTCCTGAAGAAGGGGGCGAAGGTCTCGCCGAGTCCGGCCAAATAGCCGCCGCCGGGTGCGTCGGAGGCGGCCTGAGCTGCACCGACGTATCCCGGCGAGCTCCAGCGGCAGGGGCCACGTACCATGGGGTGAGGCCGTGGCGTGTCCAGCCCGGCAGGGCCCGCGCGACACGGACGTACGCGCAGGGCAGTCCGCACACTCCGGGAGTACGCCACAATATGACTGCGTTTTCTACGCGTCACGACATCCGCAACGTCGCCATCGTCGCCCACGTCGACCACGGCAAGACCACCATCGTCGACGCGATGCTGAAGCAGGCCGGTGCCTTCGCCGCCCACCAGCTCGACCAGGTCGACGACCGCGTCATGGACTCGAACGACCTGGAGCGTGAGAAGGGCATCACGATCCTCGCCAAGAACACGGCGGTCAAGTACCACCCGAAGGACGGCGGGGAGCCCATCACCATCAACATCATCGACACCCCCGGCCACGCCGACTTCGGCGGCGAGGTCGAGCGCGGCCTGTCGATGGTCGACGGCGTCGTGCTGCTGGTGGACGCCTCCGAGGGCCCGCTGCCGCAGACCCGCTTCGTGCTGCGCAAGGCGCTCCAGGCCCGGCTCCCCGTCATCCTGTGCATCAACAAGACGGACCGCCCGGACGCCCGCATCGACGAGGTCGTCAACGAGACCTACGACCTCTTCCTCGACCTGGACGCGGACGAGGAGCAGATCGAGTTCCCGATCGTCTACGCCTGCGGCCGTGACGGCATCGCCTCGCTGACCAAGCCGGACAACGGCACGGTCCCGGCGGACTCCACCAGCCTGGAGCCGTTCTTCTCCACCATCCTGGAGCACATCCCGGCCCCGACCTACGAAGAGGGCGCCCCGCTCCAGGCGCACGTCACCAACCTGGACGCCGACAACTTCCTCGGCCGTATCGCGCTGCTCCGGGTCGAGCAGGGCGAGCTGCGCAAGGGGCAGACGGTCGCCTGGATCAAGCGCGACGGCTCGGTCAGCAACGTCCGCATCTCCGAGCTGATGATGACGGAGGCGCTCACCCGCAAGCCGGCCGAGAAGGCGGGCCCGGGCGACATCTGCGCGGTCGCCGGCATCCCGGACATCATGATCGGCGAGACGCTGGCCGACCCGGAGAACCCGGTCGCGCTGCCGCTGATCAAGGTCGACGAGCCGGCGATCTCCATGGTGATCGGTACGAACACCTCCCCGCTGGTCGGCCGCGGCGCCACCGGCAAGGGCGCCGACAAGAAGGCGGCCGTCAAGGACCGCAAGGTCACCGCCCGCCAGGTCAAGGACCGCCTGGACCGCGAGCTGATCGGCAACGTCAGCCTCCGTGTCCTGGAGACCGAGCGTCCGGACGCCTGGGAGGTGCAGGGCCGTGGTGAGCTGGCGCTGGCCATCCTGGTCGAGACCATGCGCCGCGAGGGCTACGAACTGACCGTCGGCAAGCCGCAGGTCGTCACCAAGGAGGTCGACGGCAAGACGTACGAGCCGATGGAGCGCATGACGATCGACGTGCCCGAGGAGCACATGGGCGCCGTCACCCAGCTGATGGGCGTGCGCAAGGGCCGCATGGACAACATGTCCAACCACGGCTCCGGCTGGGTCCGCATGGAGTGGGTCGTCCCCTCCCGCGGCCTGATCGGCTTCCGCACCGAGTTCCTGACGCAGACCCGTGGCACGGGCATCGCCCACTCCATCCACGAGGGCTTCGAGCCGTGGGCCGGCCCGCTGCAGACCCGCAACAACGGCTCCCTGGTCGCCGACCGCTCCGGCGCCGTCACCGCGTTCGCGATGACGAACCTCCAGGAGCGCGGCGTGCTCTTCGTGGAGCCGGGCACCGAGGTGTACGAGGGCATGATCGTCGGCGAGAACTCGCGCTCCGACGACATGGACGTCAACATCACCAAGGAGAAGAAGCTCACCAACATGCGGTCCTCGACGGCCGATGTGACCGAGTCGATCGTGCCGCCGCGCAAGCTGTCGCTGGAGCAGTCGCTGGAGTTCTGCCGCGACGACGAGTGCGTCGAGGTGACCCCGGAGGCCGTTCGCATCCGCAAGGTCGTGCTCGACCAGCGGGAGCGGGCGCGCGCCGCGAGCCGCGCCAAGCACAGCTGATTTCCGGACACCTGAGCCCGGGTTCCCCCACGGTGGGGGAGCCCGGGCTTTTTGCAACCCGTTTTCTGGCGCCTCATGTCCGACATGCGGAGATCACTGCCCGATAGCCATGTAACAAGTCCGTTTCGCGCCTTCTTCTGGCGAACAGTTTGTCCAGATTTTGGAAGGTGTAGGCGTGAGCTGTGACTGAATTGAGATCTACGGGCAGTGGTCGGTGGTCGACCCATGGCAGATAGTTAGCCGCGTAGCGCTCGGGTCAATGGGTCTCGCGCTGTGGGGACAGCGCCGACTCACGAGCACCAGAGGGTGTCTGACCCTCCGTCAGGGGTGTCGGAGGGAAGACGGAAACCCTCACCGGTTGGTGAACACGTGAAGTCATGAGGAGGGAACCCCGGTAACTACGCGCGTCCGGCTGCGGCTACGCGCGTCTTCGGAGTACGCGGACACCTCTCACGCTCACACCTGTGAAACGGACAAACCGTGACAAGTCCTATCGATATAGAGGGCGGCGGGGCTTCGGTCGTCGTCGACGGCGCACCAGGGCCGGAGACGAAGAGCGAACCCGTCAAGCTCGCGGGCCGGTCCCCCGGCCAGCTGATGTGGCTGCGCTTCAAGCGCGACCGCACGGGCGTCATCTGCGCCGTGGTGGTGATCGGCTACTTCGTCGTCGCCCTGCTCGCACCGCTGCTGGCGAAGCTGCCGGGCACGGATCCGTACACCCTGTACGGCCAGGACCCCACCTACGCCGACAAGCCCGTCCTCGACGAATTCGGGCTTCCGCTGGGGTACTTGGGGGGCGTGTCCGGCGACCACTGGTTCGGCGTCGAGCCGCAGTACGGCCGCGACCTGTACGCCATGCTGCTGTACGGCATGCGCACCTCGCTGTACATGGCGCTCGGCATCACCGTGCTCGTCATGGTCACCGGTGTCGTGATCGGCCTGATCGGCGGGTACTTCGGCGGTCGCACGGACTACTGGATCGGCCGTGGCACCGACTTCTTCCTCTCCTTCCCGCAACAGCTGTTCTTCATCGCCTTCATGCCCGTCGTGACGTCGTTCTTCGTGGACCCCCGCGAGGAGACGCCGACCTACTTCCGTGCCCTGGCCATGCTGATCGTGCTGTGGCTGCTGGGCTGGATGGGCATGGCCCGACTGGTCCGGTCGACGGTACTGTCCCTGCGCGAACGGGAGTTCGTGGAGGCGGCCAAGGTGTCGGGCGCCTCGCCGTGGCGGATCGTGCGCAAGGAGATCCTGCCCAACGTCGTCACCCCGATCCTGGTGCAGTTCACGTACCAACTGCCCAGCACCATCCTCAGCATCGCCTTCCTGTCCTTCGCGGGTGTCGGGTTCGTCGAGCCGACGCCCGACTGGGGACGCCTCTTCGCCGCCGGCGCCCGGTACGCCGAGCAGGACCCGGCGTTCATGTTCTTCCCCGGGGTGGCGCTGGTGATCTTCGTCCTGTGCTTCAACCTCCTCGGGGACTCCGTACGGGACGCGTTCGACCCCAAGTCCGGGCGGTAGGTCGTCCGTTGGGTGGGGGGTGGCTGCCGCCCCCGCCGGCCCGCACGCGGCCGGCGCCCGGCAGATCTCACGGATAACAACCGACAGGTAGGTGGATTCGCCACATGATGTCTCATCGCGCCCGCGGAGCGCGCGCCGTAGTGATCGCCATCGCGGCCGGCTCCCTGGCTCTGACGGGCTGCTCCAAGAACGAGGGCGGCAAATCCGGCAAGGACTCCAAGAAGGACCAGAAGGAGGCGGCGGTCCAGTCGAAGGCGGTCACCTACGTCGACGCCGCGGGCTCGACCGGACCCGCGAAGGACGTGCCCGGCGCCAAGCCCGGCGGCACGATCACGGTGTACCAGGAGGCGGGCCTGTCCCACCTGGATCCCGGCCAGATCTACGTCTCCGACGCCGGACAGGTCGCCAACCTGCTCTTCCGCCGCCTGACCCAGTTCCAGGAGGACGACAAGGGCAACGTGTCCGTCGTCGGTGACCTCGCCACCGACTCCGGCAAGTCCTCCGACGGCGGCAAGACCTGGACCTTCACGCTGAAGGACGGCATCAAGGACGAGAACGGCAACCCCATCACCTCGGCCGACGTCCGGCACAGCGTCGAGCGCCTGTACGCGAAGTTCATCTTCGACGGCCCGACCTACCTCCAGACCTGGCTGAGCGGTTCCGACTACCGCAAGGCCCTGCCCGGCGGCGGCTTCGACGGCAAGCACCTGCCGGCCTCCGTGCTGGACACCCCGGACGACAAGACGGTGATCTTCCACTTCGACCAGTCGCGCCCGGACCTGCCGCAGACGCTCGCCATGGCCGGCTACGCCGTCGTCCCGGCGAAGGGCGACACCAAGGAGAGGTACGAGAAGAAGCCGGTCTCCACCGGCCCGTACAAGATCGCCGAGAACAAGGCCGGCAAGACCCTGAAGCTGGTCAGGAACACCAACTGGGACCCGAAGACGGACTCCGTGCGCCACCAGTACGTCGACGGCTTCACCATCCAGTTCGGCGTCACCGAGTCCACCCAGACCAAGCGCCTCATCGCGGACGAGGGCGAGAACAAGAACGCCATCCAGCTCACCAACGGCGTCGAGGCCACGCAGATCCAGGACGTCATCAACAACCCGGAGGCCAGCAAGCGCACGGTCAAGGGCTACCAGCCCTACGTGATGACCCTGACCTTCAACCTCGACCGGGTCAAGGACAAGAAGGTCCGCGAGGCCGTCACCTACGCGGTCAACTCCAACTCCCTCATCGCCGGCGAGGGCGGTGCCTACGGCGGTGACGTCGCGCCGAACTACTTCGCGCCGACGCTGCCCGGCTACGAGCCGAACTACGACCCCTACGGCCGTCTGAAGACCCCGCAGGGCAACATCGCCAAGGCCAAGGAGATCCTCAAGGGCGTCCCGGCCGCCGAGAAGAAGATCGTCTTCGCCTACGCCAACAGCGAGGCCGGCCAGAAGCGCAAGGTCGCCATCGAGGACGCCCTGACCAAGGTCGGGTTCGACGTCGTCGCCAAGGAAGTCGACTCGGCGAGCTACTACGAGCAGATCGGCAAGCTCAAGAACCCGTACGACGCCTACATCACGGGCTGGGGCCAGGACTGGCCGTCCCCGGGCACGGTCGTCACCCCGATCTACGACGGCTCGCAGGTCTTCGACGGCTCCGCGAACTACTCGCACGTCAAGGACCCGAAGGTCGACGCCCTCATCAAGAAGGCGCTGACGCAGAACCCGACCGACGCCGCCAAGACCTGGAAGGAAGCGCACCACTACCTGCTGGAGAACGTCATCCCGGCGGCTCCGCTGTGGTACACGAAGCAGTTCCAGATCTCCGGCTCCAACGTGGGCGGTGCCCGCTACGGCTCGGTGTCCAGCCTCATCGACATCACCCGGCTGTACCTGAAGTCGTGACCCGCGGCTGATCAAGGGGGCGCGCTCCGCAGCGAGCGCGCCCCTTGCCCGAGCGCCCCTACCCACCGTCTCCGCAGAGAGCCAGCCCGCCATGCTTCAGTTCATCATCCGGCGCACGGTCGGCGCCTTCGTCACGCTCTTCCTCATCGGGGCGGCGACGTTCTTCCTCTTCGTGGCCGCACCCTCCGACTACGCCTCCCTGGCCTGCGGCAAGGACTGTTCGCCCCAGCGGCTGGCGGACATCCGGGAGGCCCTCGGGCTCAACCTGCCCCTCGCCCAGCAGTTCTGGGACTTCATGTCCGGCATCGTCACGGGCCGCGACTTCCCGACGGGGCACTGCCCGGCCCCCTGCCTGGGCGTGTCGTTCTACTCGGGGGACATGGTCTGGAGCACCATCATCGACCGGTTCCCGCTCACCCTCACGCTGGCCATCGGCGGCACGATCGTCTTCCTCGTCGTCGGCGTCGGCGCGGGCATGATCGCCGCCTACCGGCGCGGAACGCTGGTGGACAAGGTCGCCACCGGCGCGTCCATGGTGCTCAGCTCGTTCCAGATCTACTTCCTCGGCCCGATCGTCCTGACGATCCTCGTCTACAGCACCGGCTGGATGGAGGACCCGAAGTACGTGCCCATCACCCAGGACCCGGTCGGCTGGTTCGTCGGGATGTCGATCCCGGTGTGCGTGCTGGCCACGATCTTCACCGCGCAGTACACCCGTATGGCGCGCTCCTCCATGATCGAACAGCTCGCCGAGGACCATGTGCGCACCGCCCGTGCCAAGGGCATGTCACGCAGGTACGTCTTCCTGCGCTACGCCTGGCGCGGCTCGCTCATCCCGATCGTCACCGTGCTCGGCATCGACGTCAGCGCCATGCTCGGCGGCACCGTCGTCACCGAACTGACCTTCTCCCTCCAGGGGATCGGCCGGCTCGCCGTGGACGGTGCGGTCAACAAGGACCTGCCGCTGACGATGGGGGTGATGCTGTTCGGCGCCTTCTTCATCCTGCTCATCAACATCCTGACCGACATCACCTACGCGTGGATCGACCCCCGCATCCGGCTCTCCTAGGAAGAACCAGCCATCGTGACCACAGTGACCAAGGCCGAAGGCGCACCGGCCCCGACGGGGCCGGACGGATTCCTCTCGGTGCGCGATCTCCAGGTGACGTTCTCCACCGAGGACGGCCCGGTCAAGGCCGTCGACGGCCTCTCCTTCGACCTGCACCGCGGGAAGACCCTCGGCATCGTGGGGGAGTCGGGCTCGGGCAAGTCGGTCACCAACCTGACGATCCTCGGGCTGCACGACCCGATGTTCACGACCATCGACGGGGAGATCCTCCTCGACGGCAAGGAACTCATCACCGCCACCGAGAAGGAGATGGAGAAGCTCCGCGGCAACCGGATGGCGATGATCTTCCAGGACCCGCTCACCGCGCTGTCGCCCTTCTACACCATCGGCCGGCAGATCGCCGAGCCGTTCATGAAGCACACCGGCGCCTCGAAGAAGTCCGCCTGGGAGCGGGCCGTGGAGATGCTCGCCAAGGTCGGCATCCCCAACCCCAAGGAGCGCGCCCGGGACTATCCGCACCAGTTCTCCGGCGGTATGCGCCAGCGCGCGATGATCGCCATGGCGCTGGTCTGCGACCCGGACCTGCTGATCGCCGACGAGCCCACCACGGCGCTGGACGTGACCGTGCAGGCCCAGATCCTGGACCTGCTCAAGGACCTCCAGCGGGAGTTCGGCACGGCGATCGTCTTCATCACCCACGACCTCGGGGTCATCGCCGACATGGCCGACGACATCATGGTCATGTACGCCGGGCGCGCGGTGGAGCGCGGCACCGTCGACGAGGTGCTCAGGGCGCCCCAGCACCCGTACACCTGGGGCCTGCTGAACTCCATGCCCCGGCTGGACTCCGACCTCGGCACCCCGCTCTCGCCGATCCCCGGCGCCCCGCCGAGCCTGCTCACGCCGCCGACCGGCTGCCGCTTCCACCCCCGGTGCACGTTCCGGGACCGGGTGGGGGGCGACCGGTGCGTCACCGAGCGCCCGCTGCTGGGACCGGACCGTGCCTCGGCGTGCCACCTGGGCGCGGAGCAGAAGCGCACCATCTTCATCGAAGAGATCAGGCCCCGTCTGGGCTAGGAGGACAACCGCCATGAAAGAGGACCTGGTCCTCCCCACCACCCGTGAGGCCGTCGAGGACGCGGCGCCGGAGCCGCTGCTGAAGGTCTCGGGGCTGGTCAAGCACTTCCCCGTCAAGGGCGGCTTCCCGATCCGGCGGACGGTCGGCGCGGTGCAGGCCGTCGACGGCCTCGACTTCCAGGTCGCCGAGGGCGAGAGCTTCGGCCTGGTCGGCGAGTCGGGCTGCGGCAAGTCGACCACCGGCCGGCTCATCACCCGCCTGCTGGAGCCGACCAGCGGCACGATCACCTATCGCGGCCGGGACATCAGCCACGCGAACCGCAAGCAGCTCGCGCCGATCCGGTCCGAGATCCAGATGATCTTCCAGGACCCGTACTCGTCGCTGAACCCCCGGCAGACGGTCGGCAAGATCATCTCGGGTCCGATGGAGATCAACGGCATCAACCCGGAGGGCGGCCGGGAGAAGCGGGTCCGTGAACTCCTGGAGATCGTCGGCCTCAACCCGGAGCACTACAACCGCTTCCCGCACGAGTTCTCCGGCGGTCAGCGCCAGCGCATCGGCGTCGCCCGCGCGCTCGCCCTGGAGCCGAGGCTGATCGTCGCCGACGAGCCGGTCTCCGCGCTGGACGTCTCCATCCAGGCCCAGGTCGTCAACCTGCTCCAGAAGGTGCAGCGGGAACTGGGCATCGCGTTCGTGTTCATCGCCCACGACCTGGCCGTCGTACGCCACTTCTCCCAGCGGGTCGCGGTGATGTACCTCGGCAAGATCATCGAGGTGGGTGACCGGGACTCCATCTACACCCGCCCGCGGCACCCCTACACCCACGCCCTGCTGTCCGCCGTTCCCGAGGTGACCCTGGCGGAAGGGGAGGCACCGCAGCGCGAGCGCATCCGCCTCGCCGGCGACGTGCCGTCCCCCATCTCCCCGCCCTCCGGCTGCCGCTTCCGCACCCGCTGCTGGAAGGCGCAGGACAAGTGCGCGGCCGAGGAGCCCCCGCTGCTCCAGCTCTCCGGCAACCGCGACGGCCACCTGACGGCCTGCCACTTCCCGGAGGAGCCGACCATCGAGGCGCGCGACGAGGACATCGTCCTGGACCCGGCGCTGGCGGCACTGGAGGAGGAGGGCTAGGACACGACCGGGGCCCGGCGGGCCACCGTGATGATCTCCGGGGACGTGTCCGTCAGCGGGCCCCGGTCGAAGTCGCCGTACTGTTCGGCAACGGTCAGGCCCGCCTCCGCGAGGAAGGCACCCAGCGTCCCGGCGTCCAGGAAGCGCAGGACGCTGTGGTTGACCCGGGGGGCGGGCCAGTGGAGGCCGGCGTAGGTCTCGGTGAAGCGGATCCGGCCCCGGTCCAGGCCCTCGCCCCGCACCTCGTGCCAGACCCGCACCGCGGTGCCGTCGGCGGCGGAGATCTCGTGCACGCGGTCCGGAGTCCAGCGCTCCCAGGCACGCGCACCCGGATTGCGGGTCTCGAACACGAACCGCCCCCCGTCCCGCAGGGCCGCGCGGGCGGCGCGCAGGCAGAGCCGGATCTCCTCGTCCGTCACCAGCTCCTGGAAGGCGTGCCCGGTCATGACGACCAGGTCGAACTCCCCCCGCCACCGCCGCACCCGGACATCGCCGAGCACCCACTCGACGTCCGGCCGCGCCCGCCGTGCCTGGACGAGCATGGCGGCGGCCGGGTCGAGGCCCATCAGCCGCCCCCGGTGCCCCTCGGACCGGGCCCGCCGCAGCAACCGCCCGGTACCGCACCCGATGTCCAGCACGGCCCCGGCCTCCCGCAGCAGACCGAGGTAGAAGTCGTCACCCGGTCCCCACGGATTGAGGCTGTCGTACAGCGCGGCGAGCGAGAGATCGGCAAAGACGTGATCCACCACCGCGGCAGTCTGACACACGGTGCTGAACGGTGCGTCAGGAACGGGACACTTCTCGCGGTCCTCCTACCTACCGGCCCGCTGACCCGGGCCGGCGCGGAAGGCGGACGGGGGAGAGCGGGAGTCCGGAACACGGAGAAGGGCCCGTGCCTGGGGAGGCGCGGGCCCTCGTCCCCTGGAGCGGACGATCAAGGGCTCGGGTCAATGGGCCGTGAAAGTCCGATCCGCAAGGGGGCGGCTGACGGAAAGGGGTGTGTCAGGCCGCCGCCTCGGGGTCCTTGGCGAGACGCTGAGCCGGGATGGTGGGCTCCGTCTCCGGGTAGTGGCACGCCGTCAGGTGGCCGGGCTTGTTGCCCTCCGCCTGCACCAGCGGCGGTGCCTCCGTGGCGCACTTCTCGGTCGCCTTCCAGCACCGGGTGCGGAAGCGGCAGCCGGAGGGCGGGTTGATCGGCGACGGCACATCGCCGGTCAGGCGGATGCGCTCGCGCGGCTCCTCGTCCACCGTGGCCTCGGGCACGGCGGAGAGCAGGGCCCGCGTGTAGGGGTGGCGCGGGTTCTCGTACAGGTCCTCGCGGTCGCCGATCTCGACGATCTTACCCAGGTACATGACCGCGACGCGCTGGGAGAAGTGCCGCACGATCGCCAGGTCGTGGGCGATGAACACGAACGCGATGCCCAGTTCCCGCTGCACCTTCTGGAGCAGGTTGACGACCTGGGCCTGGATGGAGACGTCCAGCGCGGACACCGGCTCGTCGGCGACGATCAGCTTCGGGTTCAGGGCCAGGGCGCGGGCGACGCCGATGCGCTGGCGCTGGCCGCCGGAGAACTCGTGCGGGAAGCGGTTGTAGTGCTCGGGGTTCAGGCCGACGATCTCCAGGAGCTCGCGGACCCGCTTCTCGTGGCCGCCCGGCGGGTTGATGCCGTTGATCTCCATCGGGCCGGAGATGATCTTGCCGACCGTGTGCCGCGGGTTCAGCGAGGCGTACGGGTCCTGGAAGATCATCTGTATCTCGGACCGGATCGGCGCGAGCTGCTTGCGGCTGGCGTGCGTGATGTCCTGACCGCGGTAGCTGATCCTGCCGGCCGTGGGCTCCAGCAGGCGGGTGATGAGCCGGCCGGTGGTCGACTTGCCGCAGCCGGACTCGCCGACCAGACCCAGGCTCTCGCCCTCGGCGACCTGGAAGTCGAGGCCGTCGACGGCCTGCACCGCGCCGACCGTACGGCGGATCGGGAAGCCGCCCTTGATCGGGAAGTGCTTCGTCAGCCCGGAGACGTCCAGGAGGGGAGTGGTGTCGCTCATTGGTGAATTCCGTCTCTTGTACGTCAGTGGGCCTTGGCAGCCGTGTCGGTGAGGTACTCGCGGCGCTGCTCGTCCGTCAGGTGGCAGGCGCTGCCGCGACCGTCCTCGATCTCCAGCAGCGGCTGCTCCTTCGCGCACCTGCCGTCCGCGACCTTGTCCGCGAAGGCGCAGCGCGGGTGGAAGCGGCAGCCGGACGGCGGGTTCAGCAGCGACGGCGGCGAGCCCGGAATCGGGTTCAGCGGCACGTCGACCGGGCCGTCCAGGCTCGGCATGGAGCCGAGCAGACCGAAGGTGTAGGGGTGCTGCGGGGTGCGCAGCACCTCCGCCTTCGAGCCGCGCTCCACGCACCGGCCGCCGTACATCACCAGCACGTCGTCGGCGATGTCCGCGATCACGCCGAGGTCGTGCGTGATGAAGATGATCGCGGTGCCGAACTCCCGCTGGAGGTCCTTGAGCAGGTCCATGATCTGGGCCTGCACGGTCACGTCGAGCGCGGTCGTCGGCTCGTCGGCGATCAGCAGCTCCGGGTCGCACACCAGCGCCATCGCGATCATCGCGCGCTGGCGCATACCGCCGGAGAACTCGTGCGGGTAGTTGTCCACCCGCCGGTCGGGCTGGGGGATGCCGACACGCCTGAGCATCTCGATGGCCCGCGCCCGCGACTCGGCCTTGGAGGCGCCGGTGTGCTTGCGGTACACCTCGCCGATCTGCGTGCCGATGGTGTGGTACGGCGACAGCGAGGCCAGGGCGTCCTGGAAGATCATCGCCATCTTGTTGCCGCGGAGCTTCTCCAGGGTCCGCTCCGAGGCGCCGTTCAGCTCCTGGCCGTCCAGCTCGATGGAGCCGTCGATCTTCGTGCTGTCCGGGTTGTGCAGGCCCAGGATGGCCAGGTTGGTGACCGACTTGCCGGACCCCGACTCACCCACGATGCCCAGCGTCTTGCCGCGTACGAGGTCGAAGGAGAGGCCGTCGACGGCCTTGACGACGCCGTCCTCGGTCGAGAAGTGCACCTTCAGGTCCTTGACGGACAGGAAGGGCTGCGAATCGGTGCTCGTCACGGGGACGCTCCAGAGGGGGGTGATGCGGGGTAGCTGGCGGAGGAGGGCGGGGTCAGGCGAGCCGGATCCGCGGGTCGATCAGGGCGTAGCAGGCGTCGACGACGATGTTGGCGATCACCACGAAGGCGGCCGTGATGATCATGACGCCGAGCAGCATCGGCAGGTCGTTGCTGGTCACCGACTTCACGGCGAGCATGCCGAGGCCCTGGAGGCTGAAGGTCTTCTCGGTGATCATCGCGCCGCCGAGCAGCACGCCCAAGTCGATGCCGAAGATGGTGACGATCGGGCCCATGGCGCCGCGCCAGGCGAAGCGGAAGAAGACGTTGCGCCGGGACATGCCCTTGGCGCGGGCGGTGCGGACGTAGTCCTCGGTGAGCGTCTCGACCAGCTGCGAGCGGGTCATACGGGTGTAGTTGGCGGTCCAGATCAGCGCCAGGACCAGCCAGGGCACGAGCAGACCGGTGAACCAGGCACCCGGGTTCTCGCTGAACGGGGTGTAGGAGGGCTGCTTCAGCAGGTGCGACTGGTAGACGAGGAGGTACAGGGCGACCGGGCCGACGAAGTAGATCTGCATCGACGAGGCGACCAGCGAGGCCGAGCTGGCGATCTTGTCGAGCGACTTGCCCTGCTTCACCGCGGCGAGCATGCCGGTGCCGATGCCGAAGATCAGGAAGACGACCGACGAGCCGATGGCGAGGGAGGCCGTGGTCGGGAAGCGGTCCCACACGGTGGCGAGGACGGGCTCGCGGTTGATGAACGAGTAGCCCAGGCACGGGGCGTCGCAGTGGCCGAAGCCCGGGTAGTCACGGCCCACGAAAATGGCCTGGAGCCAGTGCCAGTACTGGACCGGCAGCGGGTCCGAGATCCCCATGTTGTGCCGGATCACGTTGAGCGTCTCCGGGGTGCAGACCTTGCCACAGGCGATCCGGGACGGGTCGCGCGGCACCGCGTAGAAGAGCATGTACGTGACCGCGCTGATGATCAGCAGCGTGACCACGGCGCCGAGGAGCCGGCGGACGAGGAAGCGAAGCATGGGGGTTGGCTTTCCTGGGAGGGCCGTCGTGTGGAACGGGCCGGGCCGGGGTGACCGGAGGCCCGGTGGACGAGCCGAGGGTGGGGCGGCGTGGAGCCGCCCCACCTCTCAGGTGTGGATCAGGCCTTGACGTACATCTTGTAGAGCATGCAGCCGTCGAAGTTCGGGTCCATCTTGACGTTGCCGAGCTTCGAGCCGTGGATGTACAGGCGCTTCATGTAGACGTCGGGGATGAAGGCGCCCAGCTCCGTGACCTGCTTGTCCAGGGCGGCCCACATCGCGTTGGCCTTGTTCTGGTCCGTCTCCGCCGTGGCCGCCTTGATGGCCGCGTCGACGTCGGCGTTCTTCAGGTGGCAGTAGTTGGTGCCCTGGTCCACCACGTTGTGGCTGTCGAACAGCGGCTGGAAGACCGAGTAACCGGTCGGCCAGTCGGCGGACCAGCCACCCCAGTAGATGTCGTACTCGTTGTCGAGCTTGCCGATCTGGTCGTACCAGGTGGTGGAGTCGATGCCCTTGGTGACGACGTCGAAGCCGGCCGCCTTGAGGGCGTTCTCGACGACGACCTTGACCTTGGCGTTGATCGGGTCCTGCTGGTAGGCGTAGACGACCTTGGTGCCGAGCTTGCCGGCCTTCTTCAGGACCGCCTTGGCGGCGGCCGGGTCGCCGGCCGGGTTCTTCAGCTTGCCCCAGACGTCCTGCGACTTGTAGCCGGCGACGAGCGGGCTCATGATGCCGGTCGCGTAGTCACCGCGGTGCGTGCCGCCCTGGATGGAGCGGATGCCGGCGGTCGGCCAGGCACGGATGATGGCCTCGCGGACCTTGATGTCGGTGACGCGGGTCTGGTTGATCCAGTAGACGCTGGTGCCGCTGCTCAGGTCCTCGAAGAGGCGGTCCTTGGCCTTGGCGGTGGCCTGCTGGACCTTCGACTGCGGGACGGTCCGCCAGGACACGGCGTACTGGTCGTTGCCCGAGTCGGCGATCAGACGGTCGGCGGCGGTCTCCGCCTCGATGCCGAAGGTGAAGTCGAACTCGTCCGGGTAGGCGTTGCGGATCGGGTCCGTCTTCGGGTCCCAGTGCTCGTTGCGGACCAGGACCATCGACTTGTCGGTGGCGTGCGACTTGATCTTGTAAGGGCCGTTGGAGAACGGCTTCTTGTCGTAGTTCTGCTTGGTGTCGTGCTTCACCGGGTTCGGCGCGTACGAGTGCATCGCGACGACGTAGTTGAAGTCCGGACGCGCCTCGGAGAGGTGGAAGGTGATGGTCTTCCCGCTCGTCGTGATCGACTTGAGGTGCTTGTTGCCCTTGAAGGGACCCGGGTAGGACTTGCGGTACTCCTGCGTGCCGGTCAGCCAGGTCTGGGCGTAGACGGCGCCCTCGGTGATGAAGTTGGCGAAGGCGCGCTCGAAGCCGTGGCGGACGTCGTCGACGGTGACGTCGGAGCCGTCCTCCCACTTCACGCCGTCCTTCAGGGTGAAGGACCAGGTCTTGCCGCCGTCCTTCATGGTGCCCGTGTCGGTGGCGAGGTCGCCGACCAGGGTCATGGAGCCGTCGTCGCCGACCTTGTAACCGGTCAGGGTGCGGGCGAGGACGATCACGGCCAGCGAGTTCCACGCGTAGTAGACGCGCTGCGGGTCGAGGTGCGAGAAGTCGTCGTCGTTCAGCAGGTAGACCTTGCCGCCCTTCTTGGCACCGGGAACCTCCGGAGCCGGGCCCTGCGAGTCCGCCGCCGTGCCGATCTTGACGGTGGTGGTGTGGGCCTTGGCCGCTTCCTGCTTGCCGGTGCCGGTGCTGCTGGAGTTGCCGCTGCTGCACGCGGTCAGCACGGAGCTGGAGGCGGCGGCCACACCGGTGGCTATCAGGAAGTTTCTGCGCGAGAAGGACATCGCATCCTGCCTTGAAGTGGGTTGATGAGAGAAGCCCGGCACCCCGGCGTCCTTGCCGTGGTCCTGAAGGAGGGCCGGAGTCAGCGCTTGGTCTTCGGGTCGAGCGCGTCGCGCACCGAGTCGCCGAGGAGGTTGAAAGCCAGTACGAACAGCACCATCGAGATGCCGGGGAAGAGCAGGAAGGTGAAGTCGTCCTGGTAGAAGCCGGCGGCGTAGCCGATCATGACACCCCAGTCGGGGGTCGGGTCCTGCATGCCGACGCCGAGGTAGGCGAGGCCCGCCTCCGTGGTGACCATCGCGGGCAGCAGCAGCGTGCCTTGGATCAGGATGGGCGTCCACAGATTGGGCAGCAGTTCCTTGAAGATGATGCGGGCCGGCGACGCGCCCGTGACCTTCGCGGCCTCGACGAACTCCCGCTCGCGCAGGGCCAGCACCTGACCGCGCAGCAGCCGGGCGATGGAGGCCCAGCCGAAGAGGACCAGGAGGGTGATCAGGGAGATCACGACGATCGAGGTGGGCGTGTCCTCGTTGCTGGCCACGAAGAGGCTGAGGACCACCGGCGTGAACGCCACGAAGAACAGCTGCTGCGGGAAGGCGAGCAGGATGTCGATGACCCGGCCCAGGAGCCAGTCCGTCTTGCCGCCGATGTAGCCGGCGGTGATGCCGATCACCACGCCGACGATCATGATGAGGACCGTGATCGCCGTCGCGAGCAGCAGCGAGTTGCGGATCGCGTACAGCAGGAAGGTGAAGACGTCGCGGCCGAGCTGCGGGTCGATGCCGAACCAGAACTCGCTGTCGATGCCGCCGTTCGCCTTCGCCGGCAGGCCGTTGTCGCCCAGCAGTCCGGGCGTGTTGATCCCGTACGTCGTGTACGGGTCCTTGCCGTACAGCTTGGCTATGAGGGGTGCCGCGAGGCCGATCACGAAGAAGAGGATCACGATGATCGCCGAGGCGACGCCAACGCGGTCCCGCTTGAAGCGGCGCCAGGCCAGTTGCCCGGGGGACCTGCTCTCGCTGCCCTTCGAGCCGTCCGAAGTGATCGACTTCTCGACGGTCTCGTCGGTCACCTCAAGCGGGGCAGCCGCGGATGGAGTTGGGGGGGTCATGGTGCTCCTGGCCCAAGGGAGGGTCTGATGACTCCGCAGGGCGCTCCCCTACGGGCTACGCCGGACTTTTTCAACGCAATTCATTCAAGGTCAATAAATTCTCGGCCGCTTTGGTTGTCTCTTTACCTTCTTTGCTCTCCCTTGATCATTCCGTAGCTACGCGGGTAGCGCGCCGTAATCAATCCGTGCTTCACATCGGACCAAGTGGACCAATCGGGCAAGGAGTTCGATATGCGGACGGTGGAGTGTCGACATGCGTACATCGACCCCCCTCAATCCAACGTTTCGGCATCGTTACGCGAAGATCTATTGCGTTCGCCACCCAAGATCATCAGGGCCCCGCGGGGGGTGGTGCGTGCATTCGGATGACGTGTCCCACCAAAGGCCGCTCAATCGGGCGGCGGGCATGCGATACATGCCTTATATGACGATATTGGCCGGTAGGGGATCAACGTCGCGGAGGAGGCACGCCATGCGGGGAGTCACGCATGCCCGGGGGCCCGTGTGCGCGGTGGCGCTGGCTCTCGCCGCCACCGGCTGCGGGAGCGCCGGCTCAAGCGGCGGGGGCCCCGGCGGCGCGGTGCTCAGCTCCTCCTGGGGCGACCCCCAGAACCCGCTGGAGCCGGCCAACACCAACGAGGTGCAGGGCGGCAAGGTCCTCGACATGATCTTCCGGGGCCTGAAGAAGTACGACCCGAGGACCGGCAGGGCCACCGACATGCTCGCCCGGTCCATCGAGACCCGGGACTCGCGGAACTTCACCATCAGGGTGAAGCCCGGCTGGACCTTCTCCAACGGCGAGAAGGTGACCGCCCGCTCCTTCGTCGACGCCTGGAACTACGGCGCGAGCCTGCGGAACAACCAGAAGAACGCCTACTTCTTCGGGTACATCGACGGCTACGACAAGGTCCACCCCGGCAGCGGCAAGCAGACCGCGGACACACTGTCCGGGCTGAGGGTGGTGGACGACCACACCTTCACGGTGCGGCTGAGCCAGAAGTTCTCCACCTTCCCGGACACCCTCGGCTACGCGGCCTTCGCCCCGCTGCCGCGCGCCTTCTTCACGGACCACGCGGCCTGGCTGAAGAAGCCGGTCGGCACCGGCCCGTACACGGTCGCCGCCTACGTGAAGGGCTCTCAGATGTCCCTGCGGAAGTGGGACGCCTATCCGGGCCCGGACAAGGCGCGCAACGGCGGGGTCGACCTCAGGGTCTACACGGACAGCAACACCGCCTACACGGACCTGCTGTCCGGCAACCTCGACCTCGTGGACGACGTGCCCGCCGCCCAGCTGAAGAACGTCGACAAGGACCTGGACGGCCGGTACCTGAACACCCCGGCCGGCATTCTCCAGACCTTCGCCTTCCCCTACTACGACAAGGCGTGGAACACGCCGGGCGCGAAGAAGGTCCGCACCGGCCTGTCCATGGCGATCAACCGCAAGCAGATCACCGACACCATCTTCCACGGGACCCGGACCCCGGCCACCGACTGGACCTCGCCCGTCCTCGGCGCGGCCGGCGGCTACAAGGCGGGCCTGTGCGGCACCGCCTGCGAGTACCGCCCGGACGAGGCCAAGAAGCTGATCAAGGAGGGCGGCGGTATCCCCGGCGGCCAGGTGAAGATCACGTACAACGCGGACACCGGCTCGCACAGGGAGTGGGTGGACGCCGTGTGCAACTCCATCAACAACGCCCTGGGCGACGACAAGGCGTGCGTCGGCAACCCGGTCGGCACCTTCGCCGACTTCCGCAACCGCATCGGGCGGCACAAGATGACCGGACCGTTCCGCGCGGGCTGGCAGATGGACTACCCGCTCATCCAGAACTTCCTCCAGCCGCTGTACTACACGAACGCCTCCTCCAACGACGGCAAGTGGTCGAACAAGGACTTCGACAAGCTGGTCGACCGGGCGAACGCCGAGAGCGACCAGGCCCAGGCCGTGAAGCTGTTCCAGCAGGCCGAGGGCGTCGTCCGGGACAACATGGCCGCCATCCCGCTGTGGTACCAGAACGGCAGCGCCGGCTACTCCGAGCGGCTGTCCGACGTGGCGCTCAACCCGTTCAGCGTGCCCGTCTACAACGAGATCAAGGTCGGCTGAGCGGCCATGGGGCGCTATGTCGTCCGGCGACTGCTCCAGATGGTCCCGGTCTTCGTCGGATCGACCCTGCTGATCTTCCTCATGGTCAACGTGATGGGTGATCCGGTGGCGGGCCTGTGCGGGGAGCGGGCGTGCGACCCGGCGACGGCGGCCCAGCTGAAGCGGGAGTTCGGCTTGGACAAGCCGGTCTGGCAGCAGTACCTCACCTACATGGGGAACGTCTTCACCGGCAACTTCGGAACGGCGTTCAACGGGCAGAAGGTCACCGAGCTGATGGGCACGGCGTTCCCCGTCACCATCCGGCTGACCATCGTGGCGGTCCTGTTCGAGATCGTCATCGGCATCACCCTGGGCGTGCTGACCGGCCTCAGACGAGGACGGCCCATCGACACCACCGTGCTGCTGCTGACCCTGGTGGTGATCTCCGTCCCCACCTTCGTCACCGGTCTGCTGCTCCAGCTGCTCCTCGGCGTGAAGTGGGCCTGGATCAAGCCGTCCGTCTCCCCGGACGCGGCCTTCGGTGAGCTGATCGTGCCCGGTCTGGTCCTGGCCTCGGTCTCGCTGGCCTACGTCACGCGGCTGACGCGGACCTCGATCGCGGAGAACAAGCGCGCGGACTACGTCCGTACGGCCGTCGCCAAGGGCCTGCCCCGGCGCCGGGTCATCGTCCGGCATCTGCTGCGCAACTCGCTCATCCCCGTGGTGACGTTCATCGGCACGGACATCGGGGCGCTGATGGGCGGGGCGATCGTCACCGAGCGGATCTTCAACATCCACGGCGTCGGCTACCAGCTCTACCAGGGCATCCTGCGCCAGAACACCCAGACGGTCGTCGGCTTCGTGACGGTCCTCGTCCTCGTGTTCCTGCTCGCCAACCTCCTCGTCGACCTCCTGTACGCCGTACTCGACCCGAGGATCCGCTATGCCTGAACAGCAGCCGTACGAGGCCGAGCCTGCCATCGCCGGTACCGGGATGGGCGGCGCGATAGACCTCGCGGCCAGCGAGGCGACCACGCTGGAGCGGACGCCGGGCGCGCCGGAGGGCAGAGGTCCGGGCGGCGGCGGGCCGGCGGGCAAGCCGCGCTCCCTGTGGTCGGACGCGTGGCGGGATCTGCGTCGCAACCCGGTCTTCCTCCTCTCCGCGCTGGTCATCCTCTTCCTGGTCCTCATCTCGATCTGGCCGTCGGCGATCGCCTCGGGCAACCCGTTGCAGTGCGACCTGGCCAAGGCCCAGGACGGCGCGGGCCCCGGGCATCCTTTCGGGTACGACGGTCAGGGCTGCGACGTCTACACGCGCACCGTGTACGGGGCGCGTACGTCGGTGACGGTCGGGGTGCTGGCCACGCTCGGGGTGTCGGTGTTCGGGTCGGTGCTGGGCGCCCTGGCGGGCTACTTTGGGGGCCTGTGGGACGCGGTGCTGTCCCGGGTCACGGACATCTTCTTCGCCATCCCGGTGGTCCTGGGCGGACTCGTCCTCCTCTCGGTGGTGACCTCCAATACGGTCTGGCCGGTCATCGGGTTCATGGTGCTGCTGGGCTGGCCGCAGATCTCCCGCATCGCGCGCGGCTCGGTCATCACCGCCAAGCAACACGACTACGTCCAGGCCGCCCGCGCCCTGGGCGCCTCCGACACCCGCATCCTGCTGCGGCACATCGCGCCGAACGCCGTCGCCCCGGTGATCGTGGTGGCCACCATCGCGCTGGGCACCTACATCGCCCTGGAGGCGACCCTGTCCTACCTCGGCGTGGGCCTCAAACCCCCCAGCGTCTCCTGGGGCATCGACATCTCCGCCGCCTCCCCCTACATCCGCAACGCCCCCCACGCCCTGCTGTGGCCCTCGGGCGCCCTGGCGGTCACGGTGCTGGCGTTCATCATGCTCGGCGACGCGGTCCGCGACGCCCTCGACCCGAAGCTGAGGTGACATCCGCCGTGCTGCTCGAAGTCCGCGACCTGCACGTGGAGTTCCACACCCGCGACGGCATCGCCCACGCCGTCAACGGAGTCACCTACGCCGTCGACGCCGGGGAGACCCTCGCCGTCCTCGGCGAGTCCGGATCCGGCAAGTCCGTCACCGCGCAGGCCATCATGGGCATCCTCGACACACCCCCCGCCAGGATCACCGGCGGGGAGATCGTCTTCGCCGGCCGCGACCTGCTGACGTTGTCCGCCGAGGAACGCCGCAGGGTACGCGGCCGGCAGATCGCGATGATCTTCCAGGACGCGCTGTCGGCGCTCAATCCGGTGATGACGGTGGGGGATCAGCTGGGGGAGATGTTCGTCGTCCACCGGGGCATGTCCAGGAAGGACGCGCGGACCAGGGCCGTGGAGCTGATGGAGCGGGTGCGGATCCCGGCCGCCGCCCAGCGGGTGCGGGACTATCCCCACCAGTTCTCCGGCGGGATGCGCCAGCGCATCAT
>NZ_JBEXKG010000102.1:0-29327 GCF_040609555.1 Streptomyces sp. NPDC004658 | reverse complement strand
GCGACTCCTGTTCCGTTTCCCCCGACGTTCCCCTGACTCGGATTGTGCTGTGTCAGAGCGCGTCCGGCCCGCGCTCGCCCGTGCGGACCCGTACGGCCGCCTCGACGGGCAGGGACCAGACCTTGCCGTCACCGATCTTGCCGGTTCGGGCGGCCTTGACGATGACCTCGATCAGCTGGTCGGCGTCGTCGTCCTCGGCCAGCACCTCGATGCGGATCTTGGGTACGAGGTCGACGGTGTACTCGGCGCCGCGGTAGACCTCGGTGTGGCCGCGCTGCCGGCCGTAGCCGCTGGCCTCGGTGACCGTGAGCCCGTGGACGCCGAAGGCCTGGAGGGCTTCCTTGATCTCGTCGAGCCGGTGGGGCTTCACGACGGCGGTGATGAGCTTCATGCGTCCACCTTCTTGTTCTGCGCGGCGGCCAGGGCGGAGGCGGCGAGGGTTCCGGCGACGCCGCCGCCGGCGCCGCTGAAGTCGTATGCGGTCTCCGCGTGCTCCGCCTGGTCGATGCCGGAGATCTCCTCGTCCTCGGTGACCCGCATGCCCAGGGTCTTGTCGAGGAGGAAGGCGAGGACGGCGGAGACGACCAGGGAGTAGGCGAGGACCGCGAAGACACCGGCGCACTGCTTCCACAGCTGGTCCCACGTGTGGTCGCCGTAGAAGACGCCCGTGGCGGTGGACTGGCCCTTGCCGGTGGCGAAGAAGCCGATGAGCAGGGAGCCGATGATCCCGCCGACCATGTGGACGCCGACGACGTCGAGGGAGTCGTCGTAGCCGAACTTGAACTTCAGGCCGACGGCCGCGGCGCAGGCGACACCGGCGATGGCGCCGACGGCGATCGCGCCGAGCGGGGAGACGGCGCCGCCGGACGGGGTGATGGCGACCAGACCGGCGACCGCGCCGGAGGCGGCGCCGAGCGTGGTGAACGCGCCGTGCCGGATCTTCTCGTAGGCGAGCCAGGCCAGCATCGCGGCGGCCGTCGCGACCTGCGTGTTGACGAACATCAGCGCGCCGACGCCGTCGTCGTTGCCGAGCCAGGAGCCGGCGTTGAAGCCGAACCAGCCGAACCACAGCAGACCGGCGCCGAGCATGACCAGCGGGAGGCTGTGCGGGCGCATGGGGTCGCGCTTGAAGCCGACGCGCTTGCCGATGACGAGGATGACACCGAGCGCCGCCGCACCGGCGTTGATGTGGACCGCCGTACCGCCCGCGAAGTCGATCACGCCGAGCTTGTAGGCCCAGCCGTCGGCGCCCCAGACCCAGTGGGCGACCGGGACGTAGACGATCGTGACCCACAGGGCGACGAAGAGCGCCCAGGCGGAGAACTTGACCCGGTCGGCGAGGGCGCCGCTGATCAGGGCCGGGGTGATGATCGCGAACATCAGCTGGAAGACCATGAACACGAAGATCGGGATGGTGTAGCCGTCCCAGAGCTGCGTCAGGCCGATGTTGCTGAGGCCGATCCAGTCGGCGTTCCAGCCGAGCAGGCTGTTGCCCGTGCCGAAGGCGAGGGAGAAGCCGTAGAGGACCCACAGGATGGTGACGATCCCGAGGCTGATGAAGCTCATCATCAGCATGTTCAGGGTGCTCTTGACGCGGACCATGCCTCCGTAGAAGAAGGCCAGTCCCGGGGTCATGAGCATCACCAGGGCGGAACAGATGAGCATGAAGCCTGTGTTGGCGGACGACAGTTTGGGTGCGTCCGCCGCAAGCATGATGGCTGGTGCCATCGGCGTCTCCTCGTCGGTTGTACGGCCCCGTGCGGGCGGTGCCTGAGCGGTCCGGTCGGGTGAGGGGTGGGCCGGTTATGCGCCATGAGACTGACGCAGCGCGGTTTCGGTGGAAGCCCCTCGTTGTTTCGCCGGGGTGACGAAGGCGCCCTGTGTGTTACGCGTCGATGAAGTGCCAGATGCCGGGCCGCGCGATCGTTATCGTGGCGCAACCTTCTGCACGGGGCAGGCGCGCAGACACGAGCCGGCCGCGGCGGGCCTTCCGATGACCTGGCATGGGGGAGCCGAGTCGGGCAGTTCGGGAGGACCGGCCGCGGCCGGGGTCCGGTGTGCTGTGGCGGTCAGACGGCTTCGGCGGCCTCCGGCAGGTCGACGGCGAGCTGGTCGCTGAGGTCGACGACGGCGGCGAGGTCGCCGTAGTCGCGGACGGCCGTGTCGACCGTCTTTCGGATACGAGTGTTCACACGCTCGGAGCGGACCTTCTTGGCGGTCTCCATGGCGCGCGTCGCATAGGTCGTGCTCTCCTCGGGCTCCCGCTGGAGCAGGTGCACGGTGGCCATGCCGATGAGGTTGAGCGCGTACGAACGCTGGTGCTCGGCGTCCTCGGCGAACAGCTCCACGGCCCGCCGCATGAGCGGCTCGGCGAGGGAGGCGTAGGTGGGGCTGCGCCCGGCCACGTAGGCGAGGTCGCGGTAGGAGTGGGAGTTCTCGCCGTACAGCTCGGCCTCGGAGAAGAAGCGGATCCAGTCGGGGTCCGGCTCGTCCCACTCGTCGACCTCGGCGAAGGTGTCCTCGGCCATGCGGACGGCGCGCTTGGTCTTGCCGGGCTGGCCCATGTTGGCGTAGGCGCGGGCCTCCATCGCATACAGCATGGACTGGGTGCGCGGGCTCGCGCAGTCGCGGCTGCCGTACTGGGCGAGGTGGATCAGCTCCAGGGCGTCCTCGGGCCGGCCGAGATGGATCATCTGGCGGCTCATGCTGGAGAGGATGTACGACCCGAGCGGCTTGTCCCCGGCTTCCTTGGCCGCGTGCAGGGCGAGCACGAAGTACTTCTGGGCGGTGGGCTGGAGGCCGACGTCGTACGACATCCAGCCGGCCAGTTCGGCCAGTTCGGCGGCGACCTTGAACAGCTTGCGGGTGGTGGCCTCGGGCTGGGGTTCCTGGAGCAGGTCGGTGACCTCGTGCAGCTGGCCGACGACCGCCTTGCGGCGCAGGCCACCGCCGCACTGGGCGTCCCACTGGCGGAACATGCGCGTGGTGGACTCCAGCAGCTCCAGCTCCGGCCGCGAGAGCCGGCCCGGCCTGCGCGCGTCGAGCGCGGACTGGGGCTCCGGCGGGGCCGGGGAGGACGGGGTGGGCACGAGCCAGCGCTGCATGGGCTCGATGAGGGAGGGGCCGGCGGACAGCGCGAGGGAGGTGCCGAGGAAGCCGCGCCGGGCGAGCATCAGGTCGCTGCGGGAGAACTCGCCGAGCAGGGCGACCGTCTGCGGGCCCGTCCAGGGCAGGTCGACTCCGGAGGCGGCGGGCGACGGGCGGGCGGCGCGCAGGCCGAGGTCCTCGATGGAGACGACGCAGCCGAAGCGCTCGGAGAACAGCTCCGAGAGGATGCGCGGGATCGGTTCGCGCGGGTTCTCCCCGTCCAGCCAGCGGCGCACCCGGGAAGTGTCGGTGGAGATGTGGTTGGCACCCAACTGGCGGGCTCTGCGGTTGACTTGGCGGGCCAGCTCGCCCTTGGACCAGCCGCTGCGCACGAACCACGAGCCGAGCAGCTCGTTGGGGCGCTTGTCAGCGTGTGTCCCGCTTCCGCCGTTGCCGCCCACTGGAACGCCCCCATCCCTGAGACCACTTGTCGCCCGATGCGCCAAGCCCTATCAGAATGCCGGTAAATACGGCCTCCCGTCCGCTGGTTCTCACCCTTCGAACGGTTTGACGACTTGCCTCCGGCATACCCACGAGTGCATGTGCCCCGGGGACTCGCACACTCACAGTAATCCTACGATCACCCGTCCAACCACAGGGATCCCTGAAACGCCACCATTCGCCACCCCTTCGAATGAACTCACCGTGGCCTGCACGCGATTCACTTGACATAGGACGGCCGGAAGTGGGCGGAGTGATGCACTCAGGGGCGCGCATCCCCCCGGTGCGCCACCCTCCGCACCTCAAGGCGCCGCCTTAGCGCCGCGTCACCGCGGGGAGGCGGAGCCGTAGCGTTACGTTCCGCTTCCGTCTCGCTCCGTGGCGTAACCACCGGCGCGCTGACCCGTTGGAGGGGGCATGGGCTTCACGATCGGCGGCATCCGCGAGATCCGTTCCGGCACGCGCCGGCGCGGCCGGTCCGCGGAGTGCACCGCCGTCGCCGAGTTCACCGGGCTGTGGGGCTGGGACGTGGTGCCGGGGGCGCGGGCCGCCGGGGGCGTCTGCTCCTGCGGGCGGGCCGACTGCGCGGCACCGGGCGCCCATCCGCTGGACTTCGCCCCGCCCGTTCCGGCCGGGGCCACGCTGGACGAGGTGAGCAAGGCCTGGTCGGAGTTCCCCGGCGCCTCGGTGATGCTGCCAGCGGGCCGGGCCTTCGACGTCATCGAGGTCTCGGAGCCCGCCGGCCGCCGCGCCCTGGTCCGCCTGGAGCGGATGGGCCTGCCGCTCGGCCCGGTGACCGCGACCCCCGACGGCCGCGCCCACTTCCTCGTCGCGCCCGGTGCCGCCGCCGACCTGCCCCGGCTGCTGTACCGCATGGGCTGGGACGACCCGGGCGCACTGGACCTGCGGGGCCTCGGCCCCGGCGCGCACATCACCGCGCCGCCCTCCGACCGGGGTGGCCTCGGCCCGGTGCGCTGGCTGCGCCCGCCCGCGCTGGACTCGGCGACGCGGCTCCCGGCGGCCCGGCTGCTGCTCGGCACGCTGGCGTACGTGGCCCACCGGTCCCGGGCCCGGGCGTAGCGCCGCCCGGCCAAGACGAAGCTCCCGTCCCCGACTGCACCTCGGGGCGGGAGCTTCTCGGTGCCGCGTGACCGCCTGCCGGCGTCCGCGGGTGGTTCACTCTCCGATAAGGGCATCCACGAACGCCTCCGGCTCGAACGGCGCGAGGTCGTCCGCGCCCTCGCCGAGCCCGACCAGCTTGACCGGCACGCCCAGCTCGCGCTGGACCGCGATGACGATGCCGCCCTTGGCCGTACCGTCCAGCTTGGTCAGCACGATGCCGGTGATGTCCACGACCTCGGCGAACACGCGGGCCTGGACCAGGCCGTTCTGGCCGGTGGTGGCGTCCAGGACGAGCAGCACCTCGTCCAGCGGCGCGTGCTTCTCCACGACCCGCTTGACCTTGCCCAGCTCGTCCATGAGGCCGGTCTTGGTGTGCAGGCGGCCGGCGGTGTCGATGAGGACGACGTCGACCCCCATCTCCTTGCCCTCCTTGACCGCGTCGAAGGCGACGGAGGCGGGGTCGCCGGCCTCGGGGCCGCGCACGGTGTAGGCGCCGACGCGCTCGCCCCAGGTCTGGAGCTGGTCGGCGGCTGCGGCACGGAAGGTGTCGGCGGCGCCGAGCACGACACTGCGGCCGTCGGCGACGAGCACGCGGGCGAGCTTGCCCGTGGTGGTGGTCTTGCCGGTGCCGTTGACGCCGACGACCATCACGATGCCCGGCTTGCGGTCCTCGGGCTCGGTCCTGACCGTGCGGTCGACGTCGGTGCCGATCAGCGTGAGCAGCTCCTCGCGGAGCAGACCGCGCAGCTCCTCGGGGGTGCGGGTGCCGAGGACCCGGACCCGTTCGCGCAGGCGCTCGACCAGTTCCTGAGTGGGCTGCACGCCGACGTCGGCGGTGAGCAGCGTGTCCTCGATCTCCTCCCAGGTGTCCTCGTCCAGGTGCTCGCGCGAGAGCAGCGTGAGCAGGCCCTTGCCGAGGGCGTTCTGCGAGCGGGACAGGCGGGCGCGCAGGCGGACCAGCCGGCCTGCGGTGGGCTCCGGGATCTCGATCTCGGGAGCCTCGACCACGGGGGGCTCCTCGACGACGACCGGTGCGGGGCCGCCGGGAAGATCCACCTCCTCGATCGTCCGGCGCGGTTCGTCGCGCGGCGTCTCGGCCTCGTCGCCGACGTGCGGCTCGGCCGGGGGCGCGGTGATGTCGGGCGCTTGGGGGGGCGGCGGGGGCAGCGGCTTCCGGCGCCGGCTGCCCACGATCAGCCCGCCGAGCGCGCCGAGCACGACCACGGCGATGACTACAGCAAGGATGACGGTTTCCATAACCCGTCCAGTATCGGCCATGGGGTGTCCGCGAACCCCGTTTGTGGCTTCCTCCGAGAGACAAACGCCACGTATCACTAGGAGTGGGAGCAAAGTACGATGGTGGCTGCGCCGTTGACGCGCGTAGAGTCCCGTCGTCCCCGTCCCCCCACGTCTGGCACCTCTTTTTCATGACGAAAACCGTCGAGACCGAAGGCGCTCTCGAAACGCGCGGTATCGAGCAGGTCCCCGACCACGAACGCACGGCCAAGACCCGGGAACTGTTCCCCACCTGGGTCGGCGCGAACATCAGCGTGCTGCTGCTGACGATGGGCGCGAGCCTGGTCGTGGCGTACCACCTGGACATCTGGCAGGCGCTGGTCGTCGCGGTGGCGGCGCCGATCGTGTCGTACGGCCTCGTGGGCCTGATCGGCATCGCGGGCAAGCGGGGCGGCGCGCCCGGCATGGCCCTGTCGCGGGCGGTCTTCGGGCAGCGCGGCAACCTGCTGCCCGGATCGCTGATCTGGGTCGCGCGCTGGGGCTGGGAGACGATCAACGCCGTCACCGGTGCCTACGCGATGCTCACCATCCTGGACATCCTGTTCGACATCAAGGCGAACAGCGTGCTGGACATGGTGATGCTGCTGGTGTTCGTCGTCGCGACCTTCGCGATCTCCGGGCTCGGCATCAACGCCGTGCAGAGGTGCAACAAGTACGCGACCTACCTCTTCGGTGTCTTCTCGGTGCTGGTCCTGGCCTATCTGGTGGCGAACACCGACTGGTCGAAGGTGATGGACCACAGCGCCGGGTCCACGGCCGCGGTGATCACCGGCATCGGCATGATCGCGGCCGGCGGTGTCAGCTGGATCCCGTCGGCGCCGGACTTCACCCGCTACCTGCCGCGCACGGCGTCCTCGAAGGCGATCGTGGGTACGGCGGTGGGCGGCGCCGGTGTCGTCGTCCTGCCCATGGTCCTGATGGGCGCGGTGATGGCCGTCGCCACACCGGACCTGGCCTCGGCGAGCGACCCCGTGTCCTTCCTCGGTGAGATCCTGCCGACCTGGATCGCCGTGCCGTACCTGTTCATCGCCCTGATCGGCATGCTGCTGATCAACTCGATGTCGATGTACTCGGCGGGCTTCACCGCGCAGACCCTGGGGTTCAAGGTGCCGCGGCACTGGGCGGTCTCGGTCAACGCCGTCATCTCGCTGGTCTTCGGCGGGGTGCTGATGCTGGTGGCGACGAGCTTCATGGGCTCGTTCATCGCCTTCCTGTCGCTGCTGGCGGTCGCCTTCTCGGCCTGGGTCGGCGTGTTCGGCGCGGACATGTTCCGCCGCACGGAGTACGACGGCCGGGCCATGGCCGACACCACCCGCACCAGCGCCTACTGGTACCGGGGCGGCTTCTCCCCCGCGGCCGTGGCCGCCTGGGCGGTCGGCCTGGTGTCGGGTCTGCTGTTCACCACCTCGGACTGGTTCACCGGGCCGCTCGCGGCGAACAACGTGATCGGCGAGTACGGTCTCGGCTGGGTCGCGACGATCGTGATCTCGGGTGGGCTGTACCTGGTGCTGCCGAAGCCGGCGGTGGCCCGCCCGGCCGGGACGACGAAGCCGGCCGCGCGGCGGGAGACCGCGGGCGTGTGACGCGCCTCCCCCGGGCGGGCCGCTGCCGGGCGGGACTCCCGCCCATGGCGATCTGACGCCTCGTCATCCAAGGTCCCCCACCACCGCAGCGCACCGGAGGGGGACCTTTCCCATGCCCGTCACGGTCGTACGTTTCAATCTCGTCGCACCCGGCGCCGGTCCCGCCGCACGCTCCGCCCGCTACCGGGCCGCCCTGGGGATGGCCGCGTACGCGGACGAGCACGGGATCGGCACCGTGCAGACCGAGGAGCACCACGGCGCCGAGAACAACTGGCTGCCGTCGCCGTTCGCCTTCCCGGGCGCGGTGTTCGGGGCGACCCGCCGGATCCCGGTGACGGTGTCGGCCGTACCGGGGCCGACGGGTACGGCTCACCCCGCGCCCGTACACCGATCCGCACCCTCTGCTGCTGGTGGGCGGGTCCTCCAGGGCCGCCGCCCGCCGGGCCGTCCGGCTGGGCCTGCCGTTCTTCCCGAGCGCACGTCTGCCGGAGCTGGAGACGTACTACAAGGAGAGGCTGGCCGCGTACGGCACCGAGGGCTGGACCATGATGCCGGCGGCCGGGACCCCGCTGCTCCACCTCGCCGAGGACCCCGACCGGGCGTGGGCCCGGTACGGCGGGCACTTCCTGCACGAGGCCCGGACGTACGTCTCCTCGCAGTCGGGCGAGGTCCGCTCGGCGGTGAGGTCGGCGGCCACGACCGTGGCGGAGCTCCGCGCCGAGGGCGTTGGCGGGCGGGATGCCGGTGGAGGAGGGCTGGCGCAGCCTCCGGCTGTTCGCGCAGCGGGTCCTGCCGGCGCTGGAGGACCGAGCCGGGCCGCCCGGCCGTACGACACCGCCGCCCCCGGTCCGGGCAGTGGCCGGGCCGGGGGCGGCGGACGGTTCGAGGAGAGGGGCAGCGGGGACTTGGCCCTTCTCCCCGAGTTCGGGGGCCTCGCTACGAGGCTCAGCCCATCTCCTCCAGGGACTTGCCCTTCGTCTCCTTGACGAACTTCAGGACGAACGGGATGGAGAGCGCGGCGAAGACGGTGTAGATCACGTAGGTGCCGGAGAGGTTCCAGTCGGCCAGCGACGGGAAGCTCGCGGTGATGGCCCAGTTGGCGATCCACTGCGCGGCGGCGGCCACGCCGAGGGCGGCGGCACGGATCCTGTTCGGGAACATCTCGCCGAGGAAGACCCAGACGACCACGCCCCAGGAGAGGGCGAAGAAGAGGACGAACACGTGGGCGGCGATCAGGGCGACCCAGCCCTGGGTGTTCGGCAGCTTGCCGTCGACCAGGTGGTAGCTGAACGCCCAGGCCTCCAGGGCGAGGCCGACGACCATGCCGATCGAGCCGATGAGGGCGAGCGGCTTGCGGCCGACGCGGTCCACGAAGATCATCGCGATCACGGTGCCGATGATGTTGATGATCGAGGTGGTGAAGGAGTAGAAGAACGAGTCCGTCGGGTCGACGCCGACCGACTGCCACAGCGTCGAGGAGTAGTAGAACGCGACGTTGATGCCGACGAACTGCTGGAAGACCGACAGGCCGATACCGACCCAGACGATCGGCTTGAAGAAGAAGGAGCCGCCGAGCAGGTCCTTGAAGGTGGACTTGTGCTCGCTCTTCATCGCCTGCTGGATCTCGGTGACGCGGGCGTCGAGGTCGGTGCCCTCGCCCTCGACCTCGGCGAGGATCTCACGGGCGCGGTCGTGCTTGCCGACGGAGAGCAGGAAGCGCGGGGACTCGGGGATCGCGAAGGAGAGCAGGCCGTAGAGGACGGCCGGGATGACCATCACGCCGAGCATGACCTGCCAGGCCTCCAGGCCCATCAGCTTGCCGCGCTGGTCGCCGCCCGCGGCGTTGAGCAGGCCCCAGTTGACCAGCTGCGAGATGGCGATGCCGACGACGATCGCGGCCTGCTGGAAGGAGCCGAGCCGGCCGCGGTAGGCGGGCGGGGCGACCTCGGCGATGTAGGCGGGGCCGATGACGGAGGCCATGCCGATGGCGAAGCCGCCGACGATGCGCCAGAAGGCGAGGTCCCACAGCGCGAAGGGCAGCGCGGAGCCGACGGCGCTGATGGTGAAGAGGACCGCGGCGATCTGCATACAGCGGATGCGGCCGATCCGGTCGGCGATGCGGCCGGCGGTGGCGGCACCGATGGCACACCCGATCAGGGCGATCGCGATGACCTGGGCGAGGGCGGCGGACCCGATGTCGTAACGGTCGCGGATGGCCTCGACGGCGCCGTTGATGACGGAGCTGTCGTAACCGAAGAGGAAGCCGCCCATGGCGGCAGCCGCCGCGATGAAGATGACGTGCCCGAGATGTTCGGGGTGAGCCGTCCTGGCTCCTGACTGAGGTGCCTGCGCTGTGCTGGTCACGTGTAACTCCTCGGGCCACGGCAGCGCTGCCGCGGGTGGGGGCGAGCCCTTACAGGTAGAACCTGAAGGTAAAAGCAACGTTGCAGAGACTATGCCTTCAAGTTTCGAAGTCAATAGGTCAACGGCTGTGAGTTTTCAGATATGCCCGTGCCCTCCGTGTTCACTTCTTGAACGCAGAGTCAGTTGATCTTGGTGAGTGCTACCGCAGGCGCTGGGAGATGACCTTCGAGACGCCATCGCCCTGCATGGACACGCCGTAGAGCGCGTCGGCGACCTCCATCGTGCGCTTCTGGTGCGTGATCACGATCAGCTGCGAGGTCTCCTGGAGCTCCTGCATGATCCGGATCAGCCGCTGGAGGTTGGTGTCGTCCAGCGCGGCCTCCACCTCGTCCATGACGTAGAAGGGGCTCGGCCGGGCCTTGAAGATCGACACCAGCAGCGCGACCGCCGTCAGCGAGCGCTCGCCGCCCGACAGCAGGGAGAGCCGCTTGACCTTCTTGCCCGGCGGGCGTGCCTCGACGTCCACGCCCGTGGTGAGCATGTTGCCGGGGTCCGTCAGGACCAGCCGTCCCTCGCCACCCGGGAAGAGGCGGCTGAAGACTCCCTCGAACTCCCGGGCCGTGTCGCGGTAGGCCTCGGTGAAGACCTGCTCGACGCGCTCGTCGACCTCCTTCACCACCTGGAGCAGGTCGGCGCGGGTCTTCTTCAGGTCCTCCAGCTGCTCGCTGAGGAACTTGTGCCGCTCCTCCAGCGCCGCGAACTCCTCCAGCGCCAGCGGGTTCACCTTGCCCAGCTGCTGATACGCCCGCTCGGCCGCCTTGAGCCGCTTCTCCTGCTCGGCCCGCACGAAGGGGCGCGGCTGGTTGCGCGGATGGTCCGGGTCCTCGGGCAGCCGCTCGCCGTCGGCGGGGGGCGAGGGCGGCACGAGCTGGTGCGGCCCGTACTCCGCCACCAAGCCCTCCGGCTCGACACCCAGTTCCTCCAGCGCCTTGGTCTCCAGCTGCTCGATGCGCAGCCGCTTCTCCGCACCGAGTACCTCGCCCCGGTGAACTGAATCCGTCAACTTGTCGAGTTCGGCCTTCAGTTCACGGCCGGCCGTACGGGCGGCGGCCAGCTCCTGCTCGCCCCGGGCCTTGGCGGCCTCCGCGGCGGAACGCTCCTGCTCCGCCCGGGCGAGAGACACCTCGACGTGCGCGAGCAGCTGCCGGGCACCGGCGGCGACGGCCTCCGCGACCGCCGCCTCGTGCCGCAGCCGGGCCCGCCGCTGCTCGGCACGCGCGCGTGCCTCGCGTTCGGCGCGGGCCGCCCGGTCGAGCGCGTCCGCGCGTCCGGCGAGCCCCTTCACCCGCTCCTCGTGCGTACGGACCTGGAGGCGGGCCTCCATCTCCGTCTGCCTCGCGTTGGCCCCGTCGGCGGCGAGCCGGTCGCGCACCGAGGTGTCCGGCTCCTCCTCCACCGGCATCTCCTCGGCCACGGCCAGCCGCTCGGCCAGTTCCTCGGCCTCCTGTACGGCCTTCTCCAGCGCCTCCTGCGCACGGGCCGCCGCCGCGGCCGACCGCTCGGCCTCCCCGGCGGCGCCGCGCGCCTGCCCGGCGAGCCGGCCGAGCTGCTGGGCCACGGCCGACTTCTCGCGGTCGGCGGTCCGTCGCCGCTCCGCCAGTTCCTCGACCAGGGCCGCGGCCCGCTTGCGGTGCTCGGCCGCCGCCTGCTGGGCCTCGGCCAGCCGCCGGCAGCGCACCTCCAGCTCGGCCAGCTCGGCCGCCGCCTCGTCGACGGACGCCTGCACCTCCAGCAGGCTGGGCGCGCCCGCCGAGCCGCCGTGGGCGAAGTGGGCACCGAGGAGGTCGCCCTCGGCGGTGACGGCGGTCAGCTCGGGGCGGGCGTGGACCAGCGCCTCGGCGTCGTCCAGCGTGTCCACGACCACGATGCCGGTCAGCAGGCGGCAGACGGCGGGCATCAGCTCGGCGGGACCGCGGACGAGGTCGGCGGCGAAGAGGGGGGTGACGGGTCGGCGGTCGGGCGCGGGTCCGTGCGGGCCGGCCGCGCCGTGGCCCGCGCCTTCTTCGGGTGCCTCGGGTGCCCTCTTCGGGGCTCCCGACAGTTCGGGTGCCTTCTCCGGGGCTCCCGACAGTTGGGTTGCGCTCTCCGGGGCTCCTGACAGGAGGAGGGTGGCGCGGCCGCCGTCCTGTTTGCGCAGGAGGCTGATGGCCTCGGTCGCCGCGGCGGGGGTCGTCACGGCGATGGCGTCCGCCGCTGTGCCCAGGGCCGCTGCCAGCGGGATCTCGTAGCCCGGTGTGATCGTCAGCAGCTCTGCCGCCGGGCCCAGGACTCCGGTGAGCCGGTCCCGGGCGTCCAGCAGTATGCCGGTGCCGTCCTTCCGGCGGAGCCCCAGCGCCAGCGCCTCGTGACGGGCCTGGGTCGCGGCGCGGGTGCGCTCGGCGTCGGTCAGCGCCTCGCGGGCCGCGGTCAGGGCGGCCTCGGCCTCGGCCAGCTGCCGTCTGGCCGTTTCGTGCCGCTCGGCCAGGTCGGCGTCGCCCGCGTCGAGGCCGTCGACCTCGGCCTGGAGGGCCTCGTACTCCTCCTGGGCGCGGACGGCGCGCTCCTGCGCCTCGTCGCGGGCCGTGGCCAGCCGGTCGATCTCGGCCTGGGCGGAGGCGGCACGCGAGCGGGCCGCGTTGACCTGCCCGGACAGGCGGGCCAGCCCCTCGCGACGGTCCGCGATGGCGCGGGCGACGTCCTTCAGCCGGCGTTCCTCGACGGCCAGTTCGCGCTCCAGTTCGGCGCGGTGGGCGACCGTGTCGTCCAGTGCCCGCTGGGCCGCTTCGAGGGCGGCCTCCAGCTCGGCCTCCTGCTCGCGGATGCGGGCGGCCTCGCGCTCCAGGTCCTCCGGGTCCCGGCCGCGCCGCTCGTCGACGGGCGCGGAGGTGGCGCTCTTGACCCGGGCGTCGGCCAGCGAGATCGTGCCGCGCACGCGCTCGGCCAGCTGGGACAGCTCGTACCAGGTCTGCTGGGCGCGCTGCAGGCGCGGGGTGAGCCGGCGTACCTCGTCCTCCAGGAGGGCCTCGCGGTGGAGGGCCTTCTTCAGTTCCCGCTCGGCCGTCTCCTTGCGCTCCTTCAGGGCCGCCTCGTCGGCGATCTCGGCCTGGAGGGCTTCGCGCAGGCGGACGAGGTCGTCGGCGAGGAGCCGCAGGCGGGCGTCGCGGAGGTCGGCCTGGATGACGGCGGCCCTGCGGGCGACGGCGGCCTGCCGGCCGAGGGGCTTGAGCTGGCGCCGCAGCTCGTCCGTCAGGTCCTGCACGCGCGCGAGGTTGGCCTGCATCGCGTCCAGCTTGCGCAGGGCCTTCTCCTTGCGCTTGCGGTGCTTGAGGACACCGGCGGCCTCCTCGATGAAGGCGCGGCGGCCCATCGGATCGGCGTGCAGGACGGAGTCGAGCTGGCCCTGGCCGACGATGACGTGCATCTCGCGGCCGATGCCGGAGTCGGAGAGGAGCTCCTGGATGTCGAGGAGGCGGCAGGTGTCGCCGTTGATCTGGTACTCGCTGCCGCCGTTGCGGAACATGATCCGCGTGATGGTGACCTCGGCGTACTCGATGGGCAGCGCCCCGTCGGAGTTGTCGATGGTCAGGGACACCTCGGCGCGGCCGAGCGGCGGGCGGCCGGTGGTGCCGGCGAAGATGACGTCCTCCATCTTGCCGCCGCGCAGGGACTTGGCGCCCTGTTCGCCCATGACCCAGCTGAGCGCGTCCACGACGTTGGACTTGCCCGAGCCGTTCGGTCCCACGACGCACGTGATGCCCGGTTCGAACCGGAGCGTGGTCGCCGAGGCGAACGACTTGAACCCACGGAGGGTCAGGGCCTTGAGGTGCACGCCGCTGGACTCTACCCGCCGCCGCTATCTCACTCCATGAACCCTCGCAACCGCGCGGTTTCGCTGGTGACCACGCAGGGCACACCAGATGTTAAAGAGCGTGAAAGGATGCGCGGCCTAACGACCGGCGGGGGAAGACGGGGGAAAGAACGAAGGGACGCCGAAGCGTCCCTTGCAACTCTGACGGCTGGGTCTCAGCCGTCCGATCAACTGAGCGGTTGATACGGGCAGCCCGATCGTTGCGACTGCTGTCGTGGAGCGATGCAACGATCAGGTGAGCGCAGGCTCCGCCTGGTGTGCGTCGATGCTCTCCATGATCCTGTCCTGAGAGGCGGCAGCCGTCAGCGCTTCGTTCTCCGCCTGGATCCGTACGAGCTCGGACTCCAGGTCCTGGACGCGCTGCTGCAGCCGTCGCATCTCGGCGAGGAGTCGAGGGTCGGAGCCGCCGACGTAACCGAGAAGCGCCTTTGCCATGATGGATGGTCCTCCACACTGAGTGACCGACCGATGCGGTGTGGGTCGTGAGGGATTCGCACCCGTGGTGCTTGGCACATCCGGGTGTTGCTCTGGTGTTGCTCCATGCCAAACAGCTAAGGTGCGCGGGGCTTTCAGCGTCTCACCAAAAAGTTTGACGGTCAACACGATCACGCCCTGTATTGGCGGGCAAACCGGGGCGCGCGGCCGGTAAAGCGGCGGCGCTGCGACTCCTCCGGGCCCTCAGGGCGTGGCGACCAGCAGTAACAGCGGAGCCTGCCATGCCACGCCCGTCTTGGCAACCACCAGGGCGTTTCCCTCTTCCGCATGTGCCCCCGGCTTCATGCCACGCTCCGGCGCGCGGCTCGGAGCCGCTCCGGATCAGCGGATGGCGAAGCCGTCGTAGCCGCCGCGGGGTGTGTCCCAGATCTCGGTGACACCGTCCACGCGCCCGGGCGTGTCGCTGCCCTGGAGCCAGTCCAGCAGCCCCTCGCACCCCTCCCGCGGCCCCTCCGCGACCACCTGGACCCGGCCGTCGGCCAGATTGAGAGCAAAACCACTCAGCCCGCCGATCTCCAGCGCCTTGGCGCGCGTGAACCAGCGAAATCCCACGCCCTGCACGTGTCCACGCACCCAGGCGACCAGTCGCACTTCCTCGCTCATGGGTGCAACCTAACCGGCCGGTGTAGGCCGGGACACATCGCCCTCAAGCGGCATGCGGTACCGTCCGGACGCAATACAGCTCATATGAAACTCACTCGATCGAGTGAGTCGGGTCGGCCAGAGGGAGTCGCTCGCCACGAGTGGCTCGCCGGGGACTCCCGCCGTGCAGGCGCAGGTCGACCGCAGGCACGAGGAAGAGGGCAAGGACATGGGACGCCACCGACGCTCCGCCGCCGGCCGCGCCGCCACGGGCCGCGCCACGGGGGACGACCACACGCAGCACCCGGGACCCGGGAGCGACGACCCCCAGCACTCGTCCGCGTGGGAGCGGCGGATGCCGACGGGGATCGCTCCCTACCTGAACCCGCAGGCCTACGCCGAGACCACGGCGAAGGCCCAGGAGTACCTGTTCGCGACGGACGACGGGCCGGCACCGGGCGCGCCGGGACAGGGCTCCGGATCCGGCGGCGACGGCTCCACGGGCGGCGGATTCACCCCGTCCGGTGAGCACCGACGGCGGGAGAACCTCGGGCGGCCGGTGCGCGCCGGTCTGCTCGGCGTGTCCCTGGCCGTCGCCCTCGGCACGATCGCGGTGGCCACGGGTTCCATACCGGGCCTGGAGCAGTACCAGCTCGGCGGCGGTACGCACACCTCCGGCGGGGACCGGGTGGCGACCGCGGCCGCCCCCAGCAACACGGCCGGCGAGCAGGGCGGTACCTCGGGCAGCGCCGAGACGTCCGCCGGCCCGTCCGCCGGCGGGGACGGTCCGCGCGGCGGCTCCGCGAGCCCGTCGGCCTCATCGTCCGCTTCCGCCTCGCACTCCCCCTCGCCTTCGCACTCCCCCTCCGCGTCCGCGTCCGCGTCCGCCGCGAGGACGGCGGCCCCGACGAAGTCGACGCCCTCCTCGAAGAGGGCCGCTCCGCCGAAGACGGCGGCTCCCTCCAGGACGGCGGCCCCGTCGAACAGGGCCACGCCTTCCAAGACGGCCACGCCCTCGAAGACGGCCACCCCCTCCAAGACGGCCACCCCCTCCAAGACGGCCACCCCCTCCAAGACGGCCACCCCCTCCAAGACGGCGCCCGCGAAGCCGACGCCGACCAGGACGGCGCCGAGGACCACGCCCTCGGCTCCGACCAGGCCGCCCGTTCCGCCCAAGCCGTCCGCCCCGCCCACGCCGGCCGAGCCTCCCGCACCGTCCAAGCCGTCGAAGCCGTCCACGCCGGCCAAGCCGTCCACTCCGCCGAAGGCCACGCCGTCCCGTACGGCCACCGAGGCGCCGACGTCGCCGTCCTCCGGGGTGACGGTGTCGCGGGAGGCCACCGCCGAGGCCCAGGTGCTGAAGCTCGTCAACGACGAGCGGGCGAAGGTCGGCTGCAGCCCGCTGGCGGCGAACTCCTCGCTGACGACACTGGCCGAGGCGTTCAGCGACGACATGGCCGCGCGCGGTTTCTTCGCCCACACCGACCCCGACGGCAGGACGCCGTGGGACCGGGCGGCGGTGGCCGGTGTCACCGACCTCGGTGGCGAGAACATAGGCCGGGGCCAGGCCGACGCGGCGGCCGTGATGGCAGCCTGGATGGACAGCCCCGGCCACCGCGCCAACATCCTGAACTGCGACTTCAAGACCCTCGGCGTCGGCGTCCACTTCGGCCCGGGCGGACCTTGGTGGACGCAGGACTTCGGATATTGAGACAGGCGCAGGTCGGACGGCTAAGCACCCTCCTGGGCCGTGTCCGGGCCGCCCATCCTGGGTTCCTCGTCCGCGAAGACGCGGTCCACGGCGGCCCGGGTCCGGGTCCCGCTCGACGGCATCAGGTACGTGTACGTCCGCAGTGGGAAGCCGGGGTCGTGGTGGCCCAGGTACGCGCTATGCCGACCGCTGGATACGGTCCACGCATGAATCCTGGCGAGCTGACCTCCACACACGCCCACGGTGATCCACTCCTGAGCACACTGGCAGAGGCCATGGCGCATCTCGTGGCAGCAGTGGACACCAGCACAGATGAGGAAGCCTCGCCGGACGCGGCGTCCAGATGGTTCGAGTATCCGACGTACCTCTTCGACCGCCTCAGCGTGGAAGATCGGCGCCGACTCGCCCACCTGTTCCGCGAAGCGGCCGTGAAAGAGCCGGAGGGGCCGTGGCGCGAGGCACTGCTGGCTGTGCCGGACGGGTTCGGCCTCGACGAGGACGAGGACTGACCGCCGGGGCCGTCTCGGGGCCGTCTCGGGGCCGTCCCCTCGGCGCTACGCGGCGACGCGGCCGCGCGTGAAGACCTTCGCCGTCTCCGCCACCCGGCGCCCCAGGTGCTCGGCGGTGGCCAGGTCGGCCTTGTGGACGCCCTCGGGGCCCTGGTCGTTGTTGCTCTGGGCGGCGGCGCCGGCGAAGAAGCCGAGGCGGTTGAGGTCGTGCTCGGAGGCGGTGCTGCTGTTCCAGCCGGGGAGCAGGCCGAGGTTGATCCAGTGCATGCCGTGCTGGGCGGCGAGCGTCTGGAAGAACTGCAGGGTGTGCAGCTTGTCGCCGCTCTTGGAGGCGGAGTTGGTGAAGCCGGCGGCCAGCTTGTCCTTCCAGTCCTGGCCGAACCAGCGCTTGGAGGTGGCCTCGGCGAAGAGGTGGAAGGCGCCGGAGGCGGTGCCCATGTAGGTGGGCGAACCGAAGACGATCACGTCGGAGCGGTCCAGCGTCTCCCACTGCGCTTCGGTGATCTCGTCCACCTTGATCAGGTGCACCTCGGCACCCGCGTCGAGGGCACCGGCGCGGACGGCCTCGGCGAGGACGGCGGTGTGGCCGTAGCCGGAGTGGTAAGCGATGGAAACGACGGGCGTGGTCATGGGGACTCCTCGAAAGGGGCAGCGGCAAGCGGCAGCTCCGAGAGCGAAGAGCGCAGCTCGAGAGCAGTAACCATAGGAAAGCACTAACCATCAGTTAGTGCAACCTGGTGGTGAGCGCTGTGCGGGCGTACCCTTCCCCTATGACCGCCACCACCCGGGACCACGACGACCTCGCGTACAACGTCTTCGCCAAGGCGTGCCCGTCACGGGGCACGCTGGAGCACGTCACGGGCCGCTGGGGCGGGCTGACGCTCGGCGCGCTGTACGAGGGTTCTCTGCGCTTCAACGAGCTGCGCCGGCGCGTGGACGGGGTGAGCGAGAAGATGCTGTCCCAGACGCTGCACGCGCTGGAACGCGACGGACTGGTGCACCGCGAGGCGCAGCCGACGAACCCGCCGCGCGTGGACTACGAGCTGACGCCCCTGGGCCGGCAGGTCGCGGAGCGGCTGCTGGCGCTCATCCACTGCGTGGAGGGCGCGATGGACGACGTCCTCGCGGCCCGCGCGCTTTACGACGAGACGCGCGGCGCCCTCTGACACTTGGGGCAGAAGTAGCTGGACCGGTTCATCCACGGACGGCGGCGCATGGGGGTGCCGCAGCGACGGCAGGGCTCGTTCTCGCGGCCGTAGGCGTCCAGGGAGCGGTCGAAGTAACCCGACTCGCCGTTGACGTTGACGTACAGGCTGTCGAAGCTGGTGCCGCCGACGGCGAGGGCCGCGTTCATCACGTCGCGGATGTGACCGAGGAGTTCCGCCGTGACCGGGCGGGTGAAGTTCGCCGTGGGGCGTTCGTAGTGGATGCGGGCGCGCCACAGGGCCTCGTCCGCGTAGATGTTGCCGACGCCGCTGATCAGGGACTGGTCCAGCAGGGCCCGCTTGATGGTGGTCCGCTTGCGGCGCAGCGCCTGGTGGAAGGCCTCGTCGTCGAAGAGCGGGTCCAGCGGGTCGCGGGCGATGTGCGCGATGACGTCGGGCAGGCCGTCGGGGGTGTTGTCGTGCAGCGACAGCCCGCCGAAGGTGCGCTGGTCGACGAAGCGGAGTTCGGTGCCGAGGGAGTCGGCGAACCTCACGCGGATGCGCAGGTGCTTCTCGTCCGGCGTCTCGTGCGGCTGGACCAGCAGCTGGCCGCTCATGCCGAGGTGGGCGAGGACGGACTGGTTCGTCTCCTCCAGCGGCAGCCACAGGTACTTGCCGCGCCGCCGGGGTGTGCCGATGTGGTGGCCCTTGAGCCGGTGCGCGAAGTCGTCGGGCCCCGCGACATGCCGGCGTACGGCTCGCGGATGGAGCACCTCGGTCTCGGCGACGGTCCGGTGGGCGGCCCAGCGCTCCAGGCCCCGGCGGACGACTTCGACCTCGGGCAACTCGGGCACGGCACTCCTTCGGGCGACTGCGGAAGAGCTGAGGGCAGGGTATCCCGAGGCCTGACCGACCCACCGGGCCGGTGGCCACCCCCCGCCTGCCGGCAGCGCCCGGCGAACGACCGACGCCTGGTCGGGGGGGGGGCGAGCGCCTGGTGGAGGGCGAGCGCCTGGTGGATGCCCCCGACGCCCGGCGGACGGACCCGACGCCCAGCTGTCAGCGGAACGCGCGGTGGAAGGCCCCATGCCCGGCGATTGGCCGAACGCCCGATGGATGGCCGAGCGCCCCTGGACGACCCAACGGCCGATGGCCGGCCGAGCGCCCCGGGAGAACCCAACGCCCCGCGGAAGACCCAGCGCCCGGCGATTGGCCGAACGCCCCGCGCCCGGACCCGGCAACCGGCGGAGAGCCGGACGCCCCCGTGGACGACCCAACGCCCCGCAGACGGCCGGAGCCCCCGCAGCCCCACCACCGGCGCATGGCGAATCCCCCGGTGGACGGCCGGGTGGCCCTGAATGGCCGAGCGCCCGTCCCGTGGGAGGCGGGGCGGGCGCTCGGGTCGTGCTGTTCGTGCTGTTCCGGTCAGGCGGTGGCGGACGACGTGTCGCCGTCCTCGATGGCCTGGCTGCCCCTGACGGCCTCGTCGGCCGTCTCCTTGATGGGCTCCTTGGCCACCTTGGCCCGCTCGTCCGCGGCGGCCCGGATGGCCCGCCAGGCGGACTCGGCGGCCTGCTGCTCCGCCTCCTTCTTGCTGCGGCCGGTGCCGGTGCCGTACGAGACGCCCCCGACGCGGGCGGCAGCAGTGAAGGTCTTCTCGTGGTCGGGGCCGGTCTCCGTGACCAGGTACTCGGGCACGCCGAGCCCCTCGATCGCGGTCAGCTCCTGGAGGGACGTCTTCCAGTCCAGGCCGGCACCGAGGTTGGAGGACTTCTCGATCAGCGGGTCGAACAGGCGGTGCACCAGTTCGGAGGCCGCGTCGAGGCCCTGGTCGAGATAGACCGCGCCGATCACCGCTTCCAGGGTGTCGGCGAGGATGGATGCCTTGTCCCGGCCGCCCGTGCCCTCTTCACCCCGGCCGAGCCGGATGAAGGCGCCCAGGTCGAGGCCGCGCCCGACCTCCGCCAACGCACGCGAGTTGACCACCGCGGCCCGCAGCTTGGCCAGCTGGCCTTCGGGCAGGTCGGGGTGGGTGCGGTACAGCGTGTCCGTGACGACGAGGCCCAGCACGGAGTCCCCGAGGAACTCCAGGCGCTCGTTCGTCGGCAGACCGCCGTTCTCGTACGCGTAGGAACGGTGGGTCAGCGCTCGCACCAGAAGGGCGGACTCGACCTTGTAGCCGAGCCGCCCTTCCAGAAGCGTGTGGGACGAGGCCTGGTTGTCCGCAGAGGTTTTCTTCGGTGTGGACACAGTGCCTCTCACCAGCCCGCTCAGACTTCGAGGACCTGGCGCTTGTTGTAGGTGCCGCAAGACGGGCACGCGATGTGCTGCTGCTTGGGCTCGTGGCAGCGCTCGCACGCAACCAGGGTGGGGACCGCAGCCTTCCACTGCGACCGGCGGTGGCGCGTGTTGCTGCGCGACATCTTCCGCTTCGGAACAGCCACGGCTACTTCTCCTGCTTCTCGTCGACGCCCGCTTCGGCGCCGCTCATCTCGTCCTTATCGCCGGCTTCGAGTGAATCGGCGAATCCCTGCAAAGCCGCCCAACGGATGTCGACGGCGTCGTGGTGGTGGTCCGGGTCGTCCGCCAGCCGCGCCCCGCACTCGGAGCACAGACCCGGGCAGTCTTCCTGGCACACCGGCTGCATGGGCAGTGCGAGCACCACCGCATCGCGCAGCACGGGTTCGAGGTCGATGAGACCGTCCTCGACAAAGAGCCTGTCCTCGTCGTCCTCGGCGTCGTCGCCCGGTTCCGCGATCACACGGCCCCGGTCGTCGGCGTCAGGGTACGAGAACATCTCCTGGAAGTCCGCTTCGAGCTCCAGCTCGACCGGCTCCAGACACCTTACGCACTCCCCCTCGGCCGTTGCACGGGCGGTGCCTGTGACAAGCACCCCTTCCATGACCGACTCGAGACGGAGTTCGAGCTCCATCGGGGCGCCTTCCGGCACTCCGACGACCCCCTGGATGCCGAGATCCTTGGGGGCGTCGACCTCGCGGGTCAGGCGCTGCAGCGCACCAGGACGCCGGCCCAGCTCGTGCGTGTCGATCACGAGGGGGTTCCGGTGGTCGAGGCGGGCGTTGGAAGCCATTCCTGCTTTCGATCTGCGAACTCGAAGGGACGCCGCCCGTCGGTGTTCCGGGCAGCGGTGATCGCGGACATACGCGCGACCGAACAGCCAGGATACTGGACCTTTCGCTCAGCGCCCAATCCGCCTGGGGCTACAGGCCCCGCCCCTGCTCGTACGCCCTCAGCTGCTCCGCGCTGATCATGCTCGTGTCGAAGAGGCTGGTCTCGTCGAGGGCGTAGCCCTGCTGGTCCTGGTCCTGGTGCTGCGGCTGGTGCGGCTGCTGGGCCTGCTGGGGGTCGTAGGCCTGGGTGTCGTACCCCTGGAAGGGGGCGTCTCCCGCCGGAGCGTAGCCGGAGGAGGGGGCGTAGGGATCGGCCTGCTGGTAGCCGTACGGGTCCTGCTGCGGGGCGTACTCGGGCTGCTGCGGGAAACCCGCGTACGGGTCCGGCTGCTGCTGGTAGCCATAGGCCGGCTGCGGCTCGTACGACGGCTGCGGCGGCTCGCTCCGGCGCTGTGCCGCGCGGTCGCTGTCCGCGAGGGCCGCGAGGTCGGCGAGGTAGTCCGCGTCGCTGGAGTGCTGGAAGGTCGTGGTGTCGTCGGCGAGGGCGCCGAGGTCGTCGGTGGCGATCCGGCCGTGCAGCTTCTGCCGGCCCCGGCCGACGGCCTCCAGGGTCTTGGCGAGGACCGCCTCGAAGGCGCCGAGCTTGGCGTCCACGTAGGCGTCGGCGTTGTGGCGCAGGGTCTCCGGGTCCTGGCTGCGCTCGGGGGCGTCCTCGTCCTCGTAGCCGTTCTCGTCGAGGCCCGGGCCGGTGCCGAGGAGCTTCTCCCGGCCGCGGCCGACCGAGCCGAGGGTCTTGGTGAGGACGACCTCGAAGTTGGCGAGCTTGGAGTCGACGTAGTCGTCGGCCTCGGCGCGGATCTCCTCGGCCTCCTTGCGGGCCTCGGCGAGGATCCGGTCGGCCTCGGCCTGGGAGCGGCGGGCGATCTCGGTGTCGGAGATCAGCGAACCGCGTTCGGCGTGCGCGTTCTCGATGATCCGCTCGGCCTCCAGCCGGGCCTGCTCCACCATCTGCTCACGGTCGCCGATCAGCTCCTGCGCCTGGGCCAGGGAGCCGGGCAGCGCCTGGCGCAGTTCTTCCAGCATCGCGAGCAGTTCGGCGCGGTTGACCACGCACGACGCCGACATGGGCATGCCCCGGGCGCCGGAGACCGCGGAGACGATCTCGTCGAGCTTCTTCTGCACGTCCACCTGTGCTCGCCACTCTCTACAGCCGGGTTGGAGACGGACGGGACGACTGTAGCCCCATCAGCCCTTGGTGAGGCGCTTGTTCAGCGCCTCCAGGACCTCGGCCGGCACCAGGTGGGAGACGTCGCCGCCCCAGGCCGCGACCTCCTTGACGAGGGAGGAGGACAGGAAGCTGTAGGTGGGGTTGGTGGGGACGAACAGCGTCTCGACGCCGGTGAGGCCGTTGTTCATCTGGGCCATCTGGAGTTCGTAGTCGAAGTCGCTGACGGCGCGCAGGCCCTTGACGATGGCCGGGATGTCGCGCTCCTTGCAGAAGTCGACGAGGAGGCCGTGGAACGCCTCCACCCGGACGTTGGCGTACTCGGCGGTGACCTGGCGGATCAGCTCGATCCGCTCGTCGATCTCGAACAGGCCCTTCTTGGACTTGTTGATCATCACCGCGACGTAGACCTCGTCGTAGAGACGGGAGGCTCGGGCGATGATGTCGAGGTGTCCGTTGGTGATCGGGTCGAACGACCCGGGACAGACGGCGCGGCGCACTTGTGATCCCTCGCTCTCCGGTCCGGTCATCGTGCGTCTTCGCACGTAGAGGCGGCGCGACCGTACCAAAACGTTCCCTCGCCGTAGCGACGGGAGCGGATGGCCTCGAAGCCGTCCGGCCAGTGGAATGCGCCGCCTCTGGTGCTGCGCTCCACGGTGACGAGGGCTTCTTCGGCGAGCCAGCGTTCCGAGCGGAGTGTGAGCAGAATCTCCCGAAGATCGTCGTCCGAGACGGCGTACGGGGGGTCGAGGAAGACGAGGTCGTAGGGCTCGGCGGGGGGTGCGGTTCTGATGACTTGTTCCGCTTTGCCCGCTCTCACCTCCGCGCCGGGAAGGCCCAGGTTCCTCACGTTCTCGCGGACGGTCTTCGCGGCGCGGGCGTCGGCTTCGACGAGGAGCGTGTGGCTCGCGCCCCGGGACAGGGCCTCCAGGCCCACGGCGCCCGAGCCGGCGTAGAGGTCCAGGACCCGTTCGCCGTCGAGGGGGCCGCCGAGGAGCGCCTGCCAGGTGGAGAAGAGGCCCTCGCGCGCGCGGTCCGAGGTCGGCCGGGTTCCGGTGCCGGGCGGTACTGAGAGGCGCCGTCCGCCGGCGGCACCGGCGATCACGCGGGTCATGGGGGGGTCCTTCTCCGTGGGTGGCTTTACGGTTCATTGTTGCTGGTCGTGCGGCTCCCCGCGCCCCCTCGGGGGACGCTTCCGCCTCAGCCCTTCTCCAAGTACTGCTCCCTCTCCTCGTCCAGGAGGGCGTCCAGGGCCGTCCGCAGGGCGGGAAGGCCGGTCAGGTCGGGGTCGGCCGCGACCACCGCCGCCGCCTCCTGCCTCGCCTCCGCGATGACCTCCTCGTCCTCGATGACCGCCAGCACCCTCAGGCTGGAGCGGGCGCCGGACTGGGCCTGGCCGAGGACGTCGCCCTCGCGGCGCTGTTCGAGGTCGATGCGGGAGAGCTCGAAGCCGTCGAGGGTGGAGGCGACGGCAGTGAGGCGCTGGCGGGCCGCGCTGGCCTCGGGCATCTCGGTGACCAGGAGGCACAGGCCGGGGGCGGAGCCGCGGCCGACCCGGCCGCGCAGCTGGTGGAGCTGGGAGACGCCGAAGCGGTCGGCGTCCATGATGACCATGGCCGTCGCGTTGGGGACGTTCACGCCGACCTCGATGACCGTGGTGGCGACCAGGACGTCGGTCTCGCCGGCGGCGAAGCGGCGCATCACGGCGTCCTTGTCGTCGGGGTGCATACGGCCGTGCAGCACCTCCACCCTCAGGCCCTTCAGGGGGCCGCGGCCGAGCTGGTCGGCCACGTCGAGCACGGCCAGCGGGGGGCGCTTCTCCGCCTCGTCCTCGGGGGCCTTCTTCTTGCCGGACTTCTTCGGATCGTCCTCCTCGTCCCCGATCCGCGGGCAGACGACGTACGCCTGGTGGCCGTTCGCGACCTCCTCGCGGACCCGCTCCCAGGCACGGGCCAGGAAGTGCGGTTTGTCGGCGGCCGGGACGACGTGGCTGGCGATCGGGGAGCGGCCGGCCGGGAGCTGGTCGAGCACCGAGGTCTCCAGGTCGCCGAAGACCGTCATGGCGACCGTGCGCGGGATGGGGGTGGCGGTCATGACCAGGAGGTGCGGGGGCTGTTTCCCCTTGCCGCGCAGGGCGTCGCGCTGCTCCACGCCGAAGCGGTGCTGTTCGTCCACCACGACCAGGCCGAGATCGTGGAACTGGACCTTGTCCTCGATGAGGGCGTGGGTGCCGATGACGATGCCGGCCTCGCCGGTGGCCAGGTCCAGCAGGGACTGACGGCGGGCGGCCGTGCCCATGGAGCCCGTGAGCAGGACCACCTTGGTGGCGTGCTCCGCGCCGCCCAGCATGCCGCCCTCGGCCAGTTCGCCCATCATCTCGGTGACCGAGCGGTGGTGCTGCTGGGCGAGGACCTCGGTGGGCGCGAGCAGGGCCGCCTGGCCGCCGGCGTCGACCACGGCGAGCATGGCGCGCAGGGCCACCAGCGTCTTGCCGGATCCGACCTCGCCCTGGAGCAGGCGGTGCATCGGGTGGGCGGTGGCGAGGTCGGCGAAGATCTCCTCGGAGACCTTGCGCTGGCCCTCGGTGAGGGTGAAGGGGAGGCGGTCGTCGAAGGCCGTGAGGATGCCGTCCGGCCGGGGGACGCGGGGGACGGCGGGGAGCTGGGTGTCGGCGTGCCGGCGGCGGGCCAGGGCGACCTGGAGGACGAAGGCCTCGTCCCACTTCAGCCGGGCGCGGGCGTCGGCGATGTCGGCCTTGGTGTGCGGGCGGTGGATCTTGAGCAGGGCCTCGGGGAGCGGCAGCAGGCCCCGGCCCTCGCGGAGGGTGTCGGGCAGGGGGTCGAGGGCCTCCTGGGCGCTGGGGAGGACCGTCTGCACGGCCTTGCCGATCTTCCAGGACTCCAGTTTGGCGGTGGCCGGGTAGATCGGGATCAGGGCGCCCGCCCAGGTCTCGACGCTCTCCTCGCTGTCGCCTCGCAGCAGTTCGTAGGCCGGGTGGGCCAGTTGGAGGCGGCGGTTGAAGACGGAGACCTTGCCGGCGAACATCGCGCGGGTGCCCGGCAGCAGCTCCTTGTGGGGTTTGTGCACGCCGTTGCCGAAGAAGACGAGCTGGAGCCGGCCGCTGCCGTCGGTGATGGTGACTTCGAGGCGCTGGCCCTTGCCGCGGGGGGCCTTCGCGGAGGCGAAGGTGTGCAGGCGGGCGTCGGCGACCTGCGCGACCACCGTGACGTGCTCGTCCATGGGGAGGTCGGCGAGGTGCGTGAGCTGGCCGCGCTCCTCGTATCTGCGCGGGTAGTGGTGGAGGAGGTCGCCGACGGTGTGCAGGCCGAGGTGCTCGGCCATCACCTTCGCGGTGGCGGGGCCGAGCACCTTCTTGAGCGGTTCTTGCAGTGCGGGCACGAGATCCATTGCACACCACGCCACTGACAATGCCGTACACCCTGCCCCGCGGATTCCCGGCCGGGGCCGTAAACATCAGGGAAACACCTGGTCAGGCGGGATGTTCCGGCTCTAGGATGGCGCGCTCCGGCCATCCTTTCGCGGTCACCGCCCCGCCGGGACCGCCCGACCCCGCGCCGCACGCACGCCCCCTCCGGCGCAGTGACGATGGACTCCCAGACCCCTCAGGCATCGCAGCCATCCCAGTCACCTCACCCACACTCACCTCACAGCTTCCAGGTCGACCTGCGTGGTCTGGTGGACCTGCTCTCCCATCACCTCTACTCCAGCCCCAGGGTCTACCTGCGCGAGCTGCTGCAGAACGCCGTGGACGCCATCACCGCCCGCCGGTCCGCCGACCCGGGCGCCCCGGCGCGGGTCCGGCTGTACGCGGCGGACGGCGGGCTGCGGGTGGAGGACACCGGGGTCGGGCTCACCGAGCCGGACGTGCACAGCCTGCTGGCGACCATCGGCCGCAGCTCCAAGCGGGCCGAGGGCCTGCACGAGGCCCGGTCGGACTTCCTCGGCCAGTTCGGCATCGGGCTGCTGGCCTGTTTCCTCGTCGCCGAGCGGATCCGGGTGGTCAGCCGCAGCGCCCGCACGCCCGGGGCGCCACCGGTGGAGTGGACCGCCCGCGACGACGGCTCGTACACCGTGCGCACCCTGCCCGACGCCGAGCGGCCCGAGCCGGGGACGACCGTGTACCTGACCGCGCGGGCCGGTGCGGCCGAGTGGCTGGCGCCGGAGCGGGTCCGCGCGCTGGCCCGCGACTTCGGCTCCCTGCTGCCCTACGACGTCCGGGTCGGCGACGAGCCCGTCACCGAGCTGCCCGCGCCCTGGGACCGCGTCCATCCGAGTCCGGCCGGACGGCGGGTGGCGCTGGCCCGGCACTGCCGTGAGCTGTTCGGGTTCACCCCGCTGGACTCCATCGACCTGGACGTGCCGGTGGCCGGGGTCCGCGGGGTGGCGTACGTGCTGCCCTCGGCGGTCAGCCCGGCCCAGCGGGCGGGCCATCGCGTGCATCTGAAGGGCATGCTGCTCACCGAGCGGGCCGAACAGCTGCTGCCCGACTGGGCGTTCTTCGTGCGCTGCGTGCTGGACACCGACAGCCTGCGGCCGACCGCCTCGCGCGAGTCGCTGTACGAGGACGAGACCCTGGCCGCCGTGCGGGACGCGCTCGGGACACGGATCCGGTCCTGGCTGACGGGGCTCGCGGCCGGTGATCCCGAGCGTCTCGCGGCCTTCCTCGCCGTGCACCACCTGGGCGTGAAGTCCCTCGCCCGGCACGACGCCGGCATGCTGCGCACGATGCTGCCGTGGCTGCCGTTCGAGACGACCGACGGGCAGCTGTCCCTGGAGGAGTTCGCGCAGCGGCACCCGGTGGTGCACTTCACGCGGACGGTCGAGGAGTACCGACAGGTCGCGCCGATCGCCGCCGCGCAGGGCGTCGGCGTGGTCAACGGCGGCTACACGTACGACAGCGAGCTGGTCGAGGCGCTGCCCCGGGTGCGGCCGGGGACGGTGGTCGCCGAGCTGGACGCGGACACCGTCACCGCGCACCTGGACGCGGTGGACCCGGCCGAGGAGCTGGCGCTGGCCGGGTTCCTGGCGGCCGCGCGGGACCGGCTCGACCCGCTCGGCTGCGACGTCGTCCTGCGGGCCTTCCATCCGCTGTCCGTGCCCGCGCTGCACCTGGACGACCGGGCGGCCCGGCACGAGCAGGCCCGCGCGGCGGCCGAGGAGGAGGCCGACGACCTGTGGGCGGGCATCCTGGGTTCCCTGCGCGGCAGCGCCCCGCGCGCGCGTCTGGTGCTCAACCACCTCAACCCGCTGGTCCGCCGCATCGGTTCGCTCGGCGACCCGGAGCTGATCGGCACCGCGACCGAGTCGCTGTACGGGCAGGCCCTGCTGAGGGCGCAGCGCCCGCTCAGGCCGGCCGACTCGGCGCTGCTCAACCGGGCGTTCATCGGGCTGCTCGAATGGGCGACCCACGGGGAGGGGGACGGACGATGAGCGAGATCGCGGACTTCGACGCGCTGCGCCGGGCGCTGGCGGACAACGCCGAGCAGCCGGAGGGCCCGGCCCGCAACGCGCGCGCGGAGCAGCTGCTCGCCGAGGCCGAGAAGCTGGACGTCCCGCTCGCCGTGATCGAGGCGCTCGGGCACCAGCTGAAGGTCTACAACTACAGCTCCGAGAAGGACAAGATGTTCGTCCCGTTCGCGCGGCTGCTGCGCATGTGGGACGAACGGCCCGAGGACTTCGACGCGGACGAGACGCACTCGCTGCACTGGGTCTTCAAGTGGATGTCCGCGGGCATGCTGGACCAGCCGCACATCCCGCTCGCCTCGATCGAGAAGTGGCTCGGCGAGATGGAGCACCGCTACCGGCTCGCCGGCCATTCCGAACGGGCCGTGCGCAGCGCCGAGTTCAGCGTGGCCGCGCACATCGGGGACCTCGCGCGCGCGGAGCGGGCGTACACGGCGTGGCTGGCGGCCGACCGGGACCGGATGGCCGACTGCCACGCCTGCGAGCTGCGCGGGCAGGGCAGCTGGCAGGCGCTCTGCGGGCGGGACGCCGAGGCGCTCGAACTGTGGCGGCCGGTGCTGGAGGGCGAGTTCGCGTGCGCGCACGAGCCGCACAACGTGCTCGCCTCCTCGCTGCTCCCGCTGCTGCGGCTGGGGCGCGTCGAGGAGGCCCGCGCGCACCATCTGCGGGGCTTCCGGCTGGTGCGCTCCATGGAGAGCATGCGGGGTTCGTACGCCGAGCACGTGGAGTTCTGCGCGCTGACCGGGAACGAGGCGCGCGGTCTGGAGCTGCTGGCGGAGCGGCCGGCGTACTTCACGGACACCGGTCATCCGCGCAGCCGGCTGGACTTCATGGCCGTGGTGACGCTGCTGATGGACCGGCTGACCGAGCTGGGGCTCGGCGAGCAGTGGGTGCCGGGGCCGGCCGGGCGGACCTGGACCGCGCGGGAACTCGCCGCGCACGCGCGCGCGGAGGCGTCGGAGCTCGCCGAGCGGTTCGACCGGCGCAACGGCACGTCCGCCGTCGGGGACCGCGTCCGCGCGCGCATGGCGCAGCGCCCGCTGGTGGAACGCCTTCCGCTGGGCGTGCGTGCGGTACGCACCGCGCCCGCGCCGACGGTCGCGCCCCCGGAACCGGCGGGTCCCGCGGAACCGGACCTGCCCGCCCTGCTCACCGAGGCGCGCCGCCTGTCGGCCACCCTGCGGC